>JAREAF010000275.1 GCA_029240475.1 Rhodospirillales bacterium
CCGATCCGGCCGCTCTTCGCCGAGGGCTTCCGCAACGAGACGCAGGTGATCTGCACCACCTTGAGCCACGACCTGGAGAACGACCCGGACATCGTCGCCATGGTCGGGACCTCGGCCGCGCTCACCCTCTCCGGCATCCCGTTCCTGGGCCCGATCGGCGCGGCGCGCGTGGGCTATATCGGCGGGGAATATGTGCTCAACCCGCAGATGGACGAGATGGCGAACAGCCAGCTCGATCTCGTCGTGGCCGGCACGGTGCAAGGCGTGCTGATGGTCGAATCGGAGGCGCAGGAGCTCTCCGAAGAAGTGATGCTCGGCGCCGTCCAGTTCGGCCACAAATCCTTCCAGCCGGTGATTCGCGCCATCGTCGAGCTGGCCGAGCAATGCGCCAAGGAGCCTTGGGCGTTGCCGGTGCAGCCTGAGCAGCTGAATGCCGTGCGCGACCGCCTGCGCGCCGTCGCCGCCGACGGGCTGACCCAAGCCTACGGGACCATCAGGAAGCAGGACCGGCACGCCCGCATCGACGAGGTCAAGTCGGCCGCGCTGGCCAAGTTGGTCGAGGACGGCTTCGAGCCCGACCTCGTCTCTGCCGAGTTCAAGGAGCTCGAGCGCGACGTGGTGCGCGGCGCGATCCTCAAGACCGGCCGGCGCATCGACGGGCGCGACACGCGCACCGTGCGTCCGATCTCCTGCGAGATCGGCGTGCTGCCGCGCACGCACGGCTCGGCGCTCTTCACGCGCGGCGAGACCCAGGCGATGGTGGTGACCACGCTCGGCACGGGCGAGGACGAGCAGATCATCGACGCGCTCGAGGGCGAGTATCGCGAGCACTTCATGCTCCACTACAATTTCCCGCCCTATTCGGTCGGCGAGGCGGGGCGCATGGGCTCGCCCGGCCGCCGCGAGATCGGGCACGGCAAGCTCGCCTGGCGCTCGGTGCGGCCGCTTCTGCCGGGCAAGGATGATTTCCCCTACACGATCCGCGTAGTCTCGGAGATCACCGAATCGAACGGCTCCTCCTCGATGGCGACCGTGTGCGGCGCCTCGCTGTCGCTGATGGATTCCGGCGTGCCCTTGAAGAAGCCGGTCGCGGGCATCGCCATGGGGCTCATCAAGGAGGAGGAGGGCTTCGCGGTACTCTCCGACATCCTGGGCGATGAGGACCATCTGGGCGACATGGACTTCAAGGTCGCCGGCACCCGCGACGGTGTCACCGCGCTCCAGATGGACATCAAGATCACCTCGATCACCGAGGAGATCATGGGCCAGGCGCTCGCGCAGGCGAAGGACGGCCGCATGCACATCCTCTCCGAGATGGCCAAGGCGATCGACACCAGCCGCTCGGCTGTCAGCCAGAACGCCCCGCGCATCACCGTCATCAACATCCCGAAGGACAAGATCCGCGAAGTGATCGGCTCGGGCGGCAAGGTGATCCGCGAGATCGTCGAGGTCACCGGCGCGAAGGTCGATATCGAGGATGACGGCACCATCAAGATCGCGGCCGTCGATGCCTCCGCCGCGCAGGCCGCGATCGACTGGATCCGCGGCATCGTCGCCGAGCCCGAGGTCGGCGAGATTTACACCGGCAAGGTGGTGAAGGTCGTCGATTTCGGCGCCTTCGTGAACTTCCTCGGCAGCCGCGACGGGCTTGTCCATATCAGCGAGCTCGCGCCCAACCGGGTGAAGCAGGTCTCGGACGTGGTCAATGTCGGCGACCAGGTGAAGGTGAAGGTCCTCGGCGTCGATGACCGCGGCAAGGTCAAGCTGTCGATGAAGGTCGTCGACCAGAAGACGGGCGAGGACCTCTCCAAGCGCGCCGCCGAGCCCGCGGCCGAAGCCGGCAGCGGCGGCGGCGCCTGACGAAGAGGGCGGGCCGGTCCCCTCGGGGGCGGCCCCGCACGACTTCGCGATGCTGGAGCTTCCGCCCGTCATCGGCCATCGCGGCGCGGCCGCAGCTGCGCCCGAGAACACGCTGGCCTCCATCGCCAAGGCGCACGAGCTCGGCTGCCGCTGGGTCGAGCTCGACGCCAAGCTCAGCTTCGACAAGATCGCGCTGCTCATGCATGACGAGCGGCTGGAGCGCACGACCAATGGCTCCGGCCCGGTCGCCGATCACTGGGCCGCCGACCTGCAGCGGCTCGATGCGGGAAGCTGGAAGGGACCGGGTTTCGCGGGCGAGCGGGTCCCGACCCTGGCCGAGGCGATCGCGTTGATGGCACGGCTCGGCATGGGCGCGAATATCGAGATCAAGCCCTGCCCGGGGCGGGAGATCGAGACCGGCCGCGCCGTGGCGCTCGAGCTGCGCCGGCGCTGGCCGCGCGGCCATGGCCTGCTGGTCAGCAGCTTCAGCTCGGCCGCCCTGGAGGCCGCGCGGGCGGTCGCGCCCGAGCTGCCGCGCGGCTTTCTTGTGGAGGCGCCCCCGCCCGACTGGCCGGCGACCGTGCGCCGCCTCGGCTGCGTCAGCTTCCATCCCTGGTACGAGGACGTCGAGCCGGAGACCCTGGCCACCGCGCGGGAGCTGGGGATCGAGGTGCTGGTCTATACCGTGAACGATGCGCGCCGGGCGGCGGAATTGCTGGAGGCGGGGGTCGCCTCCTGCATCACCGACGTGCCGGAGCGGCTCCTGGCGGACATCTCGTGACGGGGAAAAGAACGAAAAAGAGTCGCCGTCGCCGCAGGCGCTGCCTATATAGGCCGGGTTGGAGGGACGCCGCAGCGTGAAGCCCCTGAAGCCGATCCGGATATCGGGCCGCGAGGTGCTGCCGCTCGTCGAGGGCGGCAAGGGCGTCTCCGTCTCCAACGGCCAGAGCTCGGGCGCCTGGGCCGCCTGTGGCGGCGTCGGCACCTTCTCCGGCGTCAATGCCGATTTCTACGACGACCAGGGGCGGATGATCCCTCAGGTCTATACCGGCCGCACCCGCCGCGAGCGGCACGAGGAGCTGGTCGCCTTCGCCATCCAGGGCGGCATCAACCAGGCGCGCATCGCCCATGAGATGGCCGGCGGCGAGGGCCGCATCCACATGAACGTGCTGTGGGAGATGGGCGCGGCCGAGCGCATCCTGCACGGCATCCTGGAGGGCGCGAGGGGTCTGGTCCATGGCGTCACCTGCGGCGCCGGCATGCCCTACCGCGTCGCCGAGATCGCGGCCCGCTACGGCGTCCATTACTATCCGATCGTCTCCTCCGCGCGCGCCTTCCGCCTGCTCTGGAAGCGGGCCTATCACAAATTCAGCGACTGGCTGGGCGGCGTGGTCTACGAGGACCCGTGGCTGGCCGGCGGGCATAACGGCCTCTCGAACGTCGAGGACCCGCGCCGGCCCGAGCCGCCCTTCCCGCGCGTCAAGGCGCTGCGGGACGAGATGCGCGCGCTCGGCGTGGGCGAGGTGCCCATCTTCATGGCGGGCGGCGTCTGGCGGCTCGATGAATGGGAGGACTGGCTCGATAATCCCGAGCTGGGGCCGATCGCGTTCCAGTTCGGCACGCGGCCGCTCCTCACGCAGGAAAGCCCGATCTCCGATGCCTGGAAGTGCAAGCTGCTGACGCTGAAGGAAGGCGATGTCTTCCTCAACCGCTTCAGCCCGACCGGCTTCTATTCCTCCGCCGTGCGCAACAGCTTCCTGGAGGAGCTGCGCCAGCGTTCCGAGCGGCAGGTCGCCTACGCGCCGAGCGCGGTCGGCGAGCATGACACGCCCTTCCCAGTGGGCGCGCGCGGGCGGCTCGTCTATCTCGCCGCCGCCGACAAGGCGCGCGCGGACGGCTGGGTCGCAGAAGGCTTCACCGAGGCCCTGCGCACGCCGGATTCAACCCTGATCTTCGTCACTCCCGAGAAGGCCGAAGAGATCCACCGCGACCAGGTGGAATGCATGGGATGCCTGTCCGCCTGCCTCTTCTCGAACTGGGCCCAGAACGAGGCCGGGACGACCGGCAGGAAGGCCGATCCGCGCTCCTTCTGCATTCAGAAGACGCTGCAGGCGATCAGCCACGCCGCCAATCCCGAGCGCCAGCTCATGTTCGCGGGCCATAACGCCTACCGCTTCGCCTCCGACCCCTTCTACGCCAACGGCTTCGTGCCGACCGTCGCGCAGCTGGTGGCGCGGCTCGAGACCGGGGCGTGACCGCCCTGGGACGGGGCCGACTTTTGAGTTGTTCCAAACTGGCCTTTATCGTAATGTTCCGGGGCTTTAATTCCATCGGCGCAGAGCCCATATGAGCGGCATGCCTCAACGCCCCTATGCCCCGGTCCTCGAGCGGCTGAAGGAAGCCGGCCTGCGCCCCACCCGCCAGCGGCTGGCGCTCGCGCGCATCCTGTTCACCAATGGCGACCGCCATGTGACCGCCGAGCAGCTGCATGACGAGGCGCTCAAGGCCGAGATCCCGGTCAGCCTGGCCACGATTTACAACACGCTGCACCAGTTCACGCATGCGGGCCTGCTGCGCGAGGTGGTGGTCGAGCCCGGCCGCTCCTATTTCGACACCAACACCTCCGACCATCATCACTTCTTTCACGAACAGGTCGGTCAGCTCGAGGATATCCCGGGCGACCAGGTGCGCCTGGCCGAGCTTCCCGCGCCGCCCTCCGGCACCGCGATCCGGCGCGTGGACGTGATCGTCCGCATCCGGCCCTCCTAAATATTTTCTGGCTACTTGCGCAGCAGTTTAGAATTGATCTAGACTGATTCCGTCGCATGGAATCGGCAAACCGGCCGGCCTGTCGTGCCGGCCCGCATGGATCCGCTCCGGCCGCTCGCCGGAGGGCAAACAACCAGGGGAGATGGAGGGAGAGCATGCTGAAAGGCTCCAAGACCGTGGACAACCTGAAGGCCGCCTTTGCTGGCGAGAGCCAGGCCAACCGGCGCTATCTCTACTTCGCGCAGAAGGCGGACGTGGAGGGCTACAACGACGTCGCCGCCGTGTTTCGCTCGACCGCCGAGGGCGAGACCGGCCACGCGCACGGCCATCTCGAATTCCTCGAGGAGGTGGGCGATCCGGCGACCGGCCAGCCGATCGGCTCCACGCAGCAGAATCTGAAGGCCGCCATCGCCGGCGAGACGCACGAATACACCGACATGTATCCCGGCATGGCCCGCACCGCGCGCGAGGAAGGCTTCGACGAGATCGCGGACTGGTTCGAGACCTTGGCGAAGGCCGAAAAGAGCCACGCCGGCCGCTTCCAGAAGGCGCTCGACACGATG
>JAREAF010000276.1 GCA_029240475.1 Rhodospirillales bacterium
CGTTATTTGCAGCCTCTTGCCATCGATCTCGAACTCGTGGCGAATATTTTCGGCCGGATAGCTATCTGCTTGATATTAGTCAACGCGCTGGTTTGTTTTGTTTGGAGGATGGGAATGGCCGAGTTGAAGGTGATCGGCCCGGAGGATCGACTGTTCGCGACCAGCACCAGCCTCTTCAATCGGTTGAATGCCCGCTCCTCGGACCAGCTTCTCCGGCACGCGCTCGTGCGCAGCTACTCGAAAGGAGAGTTCATCTTCCGCACGGGCGAGCATCCGCAATTCGCGTATGTGGTCCTCAGCGGTTGCGTCGCGCTCACCGGGCACAGCGACGAGGGCAGGAACACGGTCGTCGAGTTCCTCGAGCCGGGCGAATGCTTCGCCCTCGCCGCGGTTGCGCTCGACAAGCCCTACCTCCTGTCGGCTCGCGCGGCCACCGAGATCCGGTTGATGCACATTCCGGCCGAGCGCGTGCGCGCACTCATTCAATCGAACCACGAATTCTCGCTCTCCATGGTGGAGATCCTGTCCCACCATTGGCGCCAGCTCGTCGAGCAGATCACCGACCTCAAGCTCAAATCCTCGGCCCAGCGGCTTGGGGCCTACCTCCTGACCCTGGCCAAGGGTCCCGCTTCCAGCGACGTTCGTCTGCCCAGCGAACGGCAACTCGTCGCGGCGCGGCTCGGCATGACCCCGGAGAGCCTCTCCCGCGCCTTCGCCCGTTTGCGACAGCTGGGCGTCATCGGACACGGCCAGACCGTCGTGGTCAAGGACGCCAAGCGGCTGCGCGCCTTCTGCGAGGGCCGCGACCAAAGCTGAGGAGAGCCCGGATCCAATTGCCCGCCGTGCGTATAAAATGCTGGTGGATGTTGGAGAGGGGGGCCCTTGGCCAGCGCGACGATAGCGGATCACTCCGGGCGGGGAGTCCTTTCGCCTGCGGCGGTGCGCGCCTTGCGCGCCTCGACCGGGACGGTGCTTTTTGCATTCGTGCTGACGCACCTCCTGAACCACGCGCTCGGGCTCGTATCGCTGGAAGCGCTGGAGGGCGGGCGTCGCGTGTTCCTCGCGATCTGGCGCAACCCGCTCGGGACGGCCCTCCTCTACGGCTCCTTTCTCATCCATGCCGGGCTTGCGCTTCGAAGCCTCTACCGAAGGCGCTCCTGGCGAATGCCGTTCTGGGAAGCGGCCCAGCTCTTGCTGGGGCTGTCCGTGCCGCCCCTGCTCTGGGAGCATATGGTCGGCACCCGGATCGCCAGCTCCGCTACCAGCGCGAACGACGGATACGCCGAGTTGCTCGCGATCCTCTGGACGCTGCAGCCTGCGGCGGGCGCTCGCCAGGTGCTGACGCTGCTGGTGGCCTGGCTGCACGGGTGCATCGGCCTGCACTACTGGCTGCGGCTGAAGAGCTGGTACGCGCCGGCGCTCCCCTGGAGCTATGGAGCCGCGCTGCTGATCCCAATCCTCGCCTTGCTGGGCTTCGCCGGAGGCGGCCGCGAGGTGGCAGCGCTGATGGCCGACGAGGCATTCCGCACCGAGCTGTTCGCCGGCTTCCCGGACCGCGACGAGGTGGTCCGCCTCACTCGAATCTACAATGGCGGGCTCGTTGTCTATTGCGCGCTGCTGCTCGGCACCTTGGCGGCGCGGCTGGTGCGCATGACGGCCGAGCGGCGGCATGCGATCCCCGTTTCCTACCCCGACGGCCGACGAATCGATGTGGGGCGCGGCGCCACCCTGCTGGAGGCGAGCCGGGCGGCAGGGGTGCCGCACGCGTCGGTTTGCGGCGGTCGCGGCCGGTGCTCAACCTGCCGCGTGCGGATCGTACGCGGGCAGGATCACCTCCCGCCGCCCAGCGAGGACGAGCTGCGGGTGCTGCAAAGAATCGGCGCTGGTCCGACGACCCGTCTGGCCTGCCAGGCCCGCCCGACGGGAGCGGTGGAGATCGTCCCGCTGCTGCCCCCGCACGCTACTCCCGCAGATGCCCGCGGACGGCCGGCCTATCTGCATGGCGCCGAGCAGGATATCGCCATCCTGTTCTGCGATCTGAGGGCCTTCACCAATCTTGCCGAGCACCGGCTGCCCTTCGACCTGGTGTTCCTGCTGAACCGGTTCTTCCGCGCCATGGGCGAGGCGGTGGAGGAAGCGGGCGGACGGGTGGATAAGTTCATCGGCGACGGCGTCATGGCGCTGTTCGGAATCGGCGGGACGCCGCAGGAGGGCTGCCGCAACGCCATTGAGGCCGCACGGCGGATGGCGGTGCATCTGGGCGACATCAACCACGCCCTCTCGCATGACCTTCCCGAGCCGCTGCGGATCGGCATCGGGATCCATGCCGGCCCGGCAATCGTGGGCGAGATGGGCTACGGCCGCGCCACCGGCCTGACCGCCATAGGCGATGCGGTCAATGCCGCCAGCCGGCTGGAGGCGCTGACGAAAGAGTTCGATTGTCAGCTGGTGGTCTCGCAGGCCGTGGCGGACCTCGCCGGGGTGCCGCTCGAAGACTGTCCGCGCCGCGATGTCACCCTGCGCGGCCGGCGGGAGGCGATTTCCGTACGGATCGTCGTGGATGCCGCAACCCTGCCGGCGGCGAAATGAGGGCGGCTCAGGAGTCGAGCCGGCCCGACTTGACCGCACCCTCAAGAGCAACGGCCAGGGCCTGCTTGTCGAATGGCTTCAGGACGACGCCGGCCGGACCCGCGCTTTGCGCGCGCCCCAACGTGACGTGATCGCCATAGGCCGTCACGAACAAGGAGCGGATGCCGAACCGCTCGAGAATTTGTTGAGCCGCGACGATGCCGTCGCCGCCGCGTCCGAGATTCACATCCATCAGGACCAGATCCGGTCGGCAGGATTCGGCCAGGCGCAGCGCGGCGGCAGAGTTGATCGCGTGCCCGCACACCTCATGCCCCAATTCCACGAGCAGATGCTGCATGTAGTCGGCCGTCAGGATCTCGTCTTCGACGATGAGCAGCCGCATGGAGGTCTGACGCCGGAGCCCGGCGCCCTCCCCGTCGCTCGTCGTATCGAGATCGCTGCCCGGAGCCGGAGCCATCGCCCGAACGGGGAAGGAAAAAGGGTTTGAAACGGAAGCGGCATCCGCGGCCGATTCCGCACAGCCCCGATCCCAAACTGTCCCCGGATCAGCCATGCGGCGGAAAATACCAGAACTCGGCAAGAATTCGAAACTGTTACTTGGCGCATGCTGGAGCCAACCCGCCGGCTGTGCCTCAGAGGCCAGGGTCAGGATGCGCTTCGCAGCCGTGAATACTGAACCTTGTCCTGAACGGGGCGGGCGGGTTTGGAGCCACCGTCGCACGGTGGACAGCCGCAGGATTCCTGCATCTTTGCCGCCTGCCTTGGCGTTGGTGCTCGGGCTGATCGGGGACTGCCCGCCCGGGTCTCCTCGAACGGTCGGTGCGAACGGGCAAGGCGCCCGCTCACCCTGAATGCCAGGATGGGTGGGCGCCTTTTACGTGCGGACTATTGAGAAAGATCAAGTATGACGCCTTCGTCGGGCCGCAGCGGCAAGAGACTCGGGGCAATCTCCCCTTCGCGATCAAGATAAGTCGTTAATAGCATGCGGGCCGTTGCGCCAGCCGGCATCGTCAGCTGCGCCGGGCGTGAGGCGAGATTGAGCGCCACGAGGAACCGGCGGCCGGAACCCTCCCGAATGTAGGCCAGCACATCCCCTTCCGAATGCACCGGGGAATAGGACCCGACCGCGAGCGCCGGCTCGGCGCGCCTGAGCGCGATCAGCCGTCGGCAGAGCGTCAGGATCGAACCGGATAGGCCGGCCTGCGTGGCGACGTTCGTCTCCTGCCAATCCGGCGCGAACGGCAGCCAAGGACGGCCGGTGGTGAACCCCGCGCCGGGCGAGGCGTCCCATTGCATCGGCGTGCGCTCGGGGTCGCGGCCGCAGCCGATCCCCGGCACGTTCCGCTCGAAAGGATCCTGGAGCAGATGGCGGGGGATCGGCACGTCCGTCATGCCGATCTCGTCGCCGTAATACATCGTGGGGGTTCCGCGCACGGTCAGCAGCAGCATGGCCGCCGCCCGAGCCTGGGCGGCGCCGATGCGGGTGGCGATCCGGCTCTTGTCGTGATTGCCCAGCACCCAGTTCGGCCAGCCGCCGGGGGGCAGCGCCGCCTCATAGGAATCGATGAGCGCGGCGATGGCCCGGGCGTTCCACTGCGTCTGGATGAGCTGGAAGTTGAAAGGCAGATGGGCGCCGCTGAGATCGGCGCCGTAATAGGACACCAGCCGCTCGATGGGCAGATAGATCTCGCCGATCAGCACGCGGTCGGTGAACTCGTCGATCACGCGACGCAGCCCCGCCACCACGGCGTGGATCTCGGGCCGGTCGGCCGTGTGGAGCGGCAGCACGGCGTGATGCGGCGGCTCGCCCTCGCTGTAGGCCGGATTGGGCGGGTTGTCGCGAAGCTGGTCGTCCTTGATGAGATACCAGATCACGTCCACGCGAAACCCGTCCACCCCACGCCGCAGCCAGAAGCGCAGCACGTCGTGCATCGCCTGGCACACGGCCGGGTTGCGCCAGTTCAGGTCGGGCTGCTCCCTGAGAAAGGCGTGGTAGTAGTACTGACCCGAGCGCTCGTCGAATTCCCAGGCGGTGCCGCCGAAATCGCTGAGCCAGTTGTTCGGCGGCCCGCCGCCCGGCCTCGGATCGGCCCAGATGTACCAGTCGCGCCTCGGATTGGTCCGGGAGCTGCGCGATTCCAGGAACCAGGGGTGCTGGTCCGAGGTGTGGTTGGGCACGAAATCGAGGATCAGCTTGAGGCCGCGCTGATGCGCCTCCGCCAGCAGCCGATCGAACTCCTCGAGCGTGCCGAACACCGGGTGGATGTCGACATAGTTGGAGATGTCGTACCCGAAATCCGCCATCGGCGAGGGATAGACCGGCGAAATCCAGATCGCATCCACGCCGAGCCAGGTCAGGTAGTCGAGGCGCTGGCGAATTCCGGGCAAGTCGCCGATGCCGTCGCCGTTGCTGTCCATGAAGGAGCGCGGATAGATCTGATAGACGATCCCGCGCTGCCACCATACGGGCTCAGGCATCAAGCTTCTCCGGCGCTCCTGATCTCCGCCGGTGAACCATCGCTCCGGCCGGGAGGTTCCGGGTCGGCGATCTAGACTCCGAACGGGAAAGTGTCGGCCGGGCCGCTTTCGGGCGCGGTGGGCA
>JAREAF010000656.1 GCA_029240475.1 Rhodospirillales bacterium
GAGTTCGCCGATTTCGGCGTCTTCGCCTCGGGCATGCGAGCCGGAGCCGAGGAGACGCACCGGCTCCTAGTCGAGCTGCGACAGGTCTCCTCAGGGTTGTCAACTGTGCTCGAAGACCTGACCTCCGAGGTCAGCTCCTCGGTAGATCAGGGCCGTACGTTGTTGAAGGCTGTGCAGGGGTTGGAGCAGCTCACGGTGGCCAACCTGCAGAGCGACCAGACATTGACGCGCCAGATCGCGGCGGCGGCCGAGGCCCTCGTCGAGGCCGCGGACAAGGGGATTGCCGGCGCCGATGCCGCCGCGCAGGCCTCGCGCGTCGCCACCGAGGCCGTACGTGGCATCGGGGCTATTGCCCAGGATCTGGCGACGAGTCAGACGCGCGCCGAGCACGCGGTAGCCGCGGAAGCCGAGGCGAACACCCGCCTGGCCGAGGCGATGCGCGGCAATGCCGGCGGCATCGCGGCTAGCGCCCGTACCTTGAGCGAGATCGAAGACGGGCTGAGCGGGCTGCGCGACGATCTGGGTCGCCTCGCCGCGGGCACCGCCGGACAGGCGCAGACACTGAGCAACTTGCTCGAGGAGCAGGCATCGATCGCGACCGGTTTGTCGCAGGTGGCGCGCGATATCTCGACGATCTCCATGCGCACCGCGCAGCGTCAGGACGAGGTTTCACAAAACGTTGGGACCCTGGTCGAACGGCTGGAACGGATCATCCACGGTCTCGGTCGCGGCGCGGGGAGCGACGTCGAGGAGTCCTCGCCGCCAGGCCGCCTGGATCCGGAGCGGCTCTGGCCGCGCCGGCGCTCCTAGGCGCGGCAGCCTCGGACACAGCCTGTGAGACGGCGGCGCACCAACCCGGGTGGCCAGCGGGACATGATCGCGCTCGGCGGCTGGATCTTCGCCGACCTGCTGCTCGGTCTGGCGATGCTCTTCTTCACCGCGAACACCGTTGGGTCCCCGGCGCCGACCCCGACACCGCTGCCGACGCCGAACCTGTTGGCCACGTCCCGGGCCACGATCGCGTCCCTGGCTACCGAGCAGGCCCTGGCCGCGGCCGATCTGGCCGCCCTCGATGCTATCGCGACCGCCGAGGCGATCTCCGCCGCGCGCACCGCCGAGGCGCTCAGCGCTGCGGTCATGGCGCGGGAAGACGAATTGGCGACGGCAGCGGCGCAAGAAGCGGCGTCGCTGGCGACCACCGAGGCCCGGGACCGGGCGCTGGCCACCGAGGCGGCACGCTCGGAATCGGCGATCGCCACCGCCGAGGCGCGAGCTACCGAGAATGCTCTCCTCAACCAGCAGGCAACGGCAACTGCCGCCGCTCAGGCGACGCTAGCTGCCATGAGCGCCGAGGAGCGTGGCGGCACAAGCCGCCGCCTTGGCGACGGAGGCTGCGCTCTCTGCCCAGGCCACCATCGACGCCATTGCGACGCGCGAGGCAGCGCAGGCCACCGAGGCAGCTAACGTCGCGGCGATCGCGACTGAGAACGCGGCGAGCGGCGCCAACGAACTGGCGACCGCCCAGGCTGAAGCGGCGGCGCGAGCCACGGAGGTCGCGGCGTTGCAGGCGCAGCAGGTCAACGCACAGGTGACAGCGACGGCGCTGGCGGTGGTGGCCGCCAACTCGGTGCTTGATCCAAACCGGCAAACGATCACCATCGTCACCGACCTTGAGGGCATGTTGGCCAACGACGAAGAGGCACTAGGGGATGCGCGCGACGCGCTGAGCACCCAGCTCTCGCGCTACCCGGTTGGCTGCCGAGCGGGGTTCGCCCTCATCAGCGGCAAAGCGCCGGAGATCGGCGAGGGGGTGGAGCTGGCCCGTCGCGTCGATGGGCTGCTGCGCGACGTGCGCCCTGAGGTCTTCACCGAGGCGACGGGCGTGGAGCTGTTCGCGCTGCCAAACACCCAGCCCTTCGGGGAAGCCTCGATCGACATCTTCTTCTATTCGGGCTGCGAGCCGATCGGGTAGAGATGTTCGGTGAGTCGCGGCGATGCTACGATGCGTCCGTCCCGCTCCCGCTGCCCGCGTTGGCAATGAGCGCCAGGGACGAGTCGATCATCGCCCCTTGACGCCTTTGCTATCATTTGGGAAGTATTAGGCGTCCCGGACGGGACGGGAGGAACGCCGCGTGGCGAATGCATTGGAGATTACGGACGCAACCTTCGAGGCGGAGGTCATTCAATCGGACAAGCCGGTACTCGTCGATTTCTGGGCGCCGTGGTGCGCTCCCTGCCGGACAGTTGGCGCCGTGCTCGACCAGCTCAGCGGCGAGCGCGACGACCTGAAGGTCGTCAAGATCAACATCGATGACAACCAGGATCAGGCGCTGAAGCACAGCGTCCTGGTGCTACCCACAGTCGTTCTCTACAAGGGTGGCGAAGCGGTCGGCAAGCTTCAGGGCGGGGTGCCGCCGACCGCGATCGCGCGATTGCTGCAAGAGCACCTACCGGCCGATGCGCCTGCCGCGGCCGAAGCGGAGCCCGCTTTGGCGACCGAGGAGGCTACGTCCTAAAGACGCGGGTGGCAGCACTCGGAATGACTGCCTTTGCACGCGTTGCACCGGGCTGCTACGGCGCCTGCACCCACGACTCCGGTACATAGCCGTTCACGGCGCCGGTCGCGGTTTCGACCTCGACCGGCCACCAGAGTCCCTCGTCGCCTTCGACCGGCTCGCCGCTGATCTGCACCGACCCGCCGTCCGGCAAGTTGGCGACGATGGCCGACTCCGTATCCGGCGACGCACGCGCCAC
>JAREAF010000277.1 GCA_029240475.1 Rhodospirillales bacterium
TCGGGTGAGGAGCACGGCTGCGCCGGGCGGCAGCGCGCCCGCCAGCAGCGCGCGCGCCGAGACGGCCAGCTCACGCTCGCGCGCGCAACGCGCGTGCAGCTCCGGCGCGTCGATGCCGGCAACCCGGACCGCAACGGTGACATGGATGTCCGGCCAGACCTCGGCGCGCGCCTCGAAGGTGTCTCCGTCGATCACGCGCACCACGGCTGCGGCGACCGGGCCAGGGACAGTGTCTTCAGCCTTTGCCAGGACCAGGAACAGGACCGGAGAGGAGGCCAGCGTATAAAAGAATTGCAACTTCTATTCCGTATGATACGCCGTGCCGCGTGGCGCGGACCCGTAGCACACTCCGTAGATGGGTGTCGATTCCCGTATCGGACTACGAGTCCGCGCTTTCCGGCAAGCGAGAGGCTTGACGCAGGCCGAGGTTGCCGAACGCGCCGAGCGGTCGATCGACGCTATCTCGAGCTTCGAACGTGGCAAATACATTCCCAGCCTGACGACAGCGCTGGCCGTCGCTCGCGCCCTTGAGATCCCGCTCTCGGAACTCGTCGGCGAGGCATCCGCGGACTCTCCGAAGCGGGCGCGACTTCTTGGCGAGCTCTCCGCGGCCGGCCGCCGCCTCAACGACGCCGACCTCGAAACCGCCGTCGAGCTCGTCAGCGCACTCGGGCGCAGGCGCCGACGCTAACGCCCGACGTCACAGTCGCTTTCAAATTTCCACCTGCGTGCCCAGCTCGACGACGCGGTTGGGCGGGATCTTGAAGAACTCGGTCGCGTTGAGGGCGAGCGCGCTCAAGGTGGCGAAGATGCGCTCGCGCCAGGGCGGGAGGTCCGGATTGACCGACGGCACGACCTTCTCGCGCGACAGGAAGAAGGAGGTGTCCATGAGGTCGAAGGAGAGGCCGCGTTCGCGGCAGCGGGCGAGCGCCTCGGGGATGTTCGGCTCCTCCTTGAAGCCGTAGCGCAAGGTGATGCGGTAGAAGCCCTCCTGGAGCTCCTCGATCTCGAGCTGCTCCTCGGGCGCGGCGCGCGGGATCTCGACCGTGCGCACCGTGAGCAGCACCACGCGCTCATGCAGCACCTTGTTGTGCTTGAGATTGTGCAGGAGCGCATGCGGCACCTGCTCGGGCGTGCCGGTCATGAAGATCGCCGTGCCGCGCACGCGCGCCACCGAGCTCGGCAGGCGCGCGAGGAAGCTGCGCACCGACAGGCCCTCGGCGGTGAGGCGGCTGAACAGGGCCCGCCGGCCCTGCCGCCAGGTCGACATGACCGCCACGACGGCTCCGGCGATCAGCAGCGGGACGAAGCCTCCCTGGACCACCTTCAGGGCGTTGGCGGCCAGGAAGGTGACATCGATCGCCAGGAAAAAGAGCAGCAGGATGAATGCCGCGGCCGCCGGCCAGCGCCACACCCGCCGCGCCACCGCGCCCAGGAGCAGGGTGTCGATCGTCATCGCCCCGATGACGGCGATGCCGTAGGCGGCCGCGAGATTCTCCGAACGGCCGAAGCCGGCGACCAGCAGCAGCACCCCCAGGAACAGCATCCAGTTCACCGCGGGAATGTAGATTTGGCCGATCGTCTCGTCCGAGGTGTGGAGGACCGCCAGCCGCGGCAGATAGCCGAGCTGGACCGCCTGGCGCGTCAACGAGAAGGCGCCCGATATCACCGCCTGCGAGGCGATCACCGTCGCCAGCGTGGCCAGCAGCACGAGCGGGTAGAGCAGCTCGGGCGGAGCGAGCAGGTAGAAGGGATTGGCGAGCGCCTCGGGCCGGCGCAGCAGCAGGACCCCTTGCCCGAAATAATTCAGGAGCAGGGCGGGAAGCGCCAGCCCGAACCAGGCCAGCCGGATCGGCCTCCGGCCGAAATGCCCCATATCGGCATAGAGCGCCTCCGCCCCGGTGATCGCCAGGATGACCGCCCCCAGGGCGAGGAAGGACGCCCACTCATGGTGGGCGAAAAAGGCGACGGCGTAAGCGGGGTTGAGCGCTCTCAGGATCCATGGCCCGCGCGCGATCTCGGCCGCGCCCAGCGCCGCGAGCGTCAGGAACCAGAGAAGGATGACGGGCCCGAACAGGCCTCCGACCCGCGCCGTGCCGCGACGCTGCAGCAGGAACAGGCCCGTCAGCACGCCGAGCGTGATCGGGACCACATAGGGCTCGAACACGGGCGTGGCGACATGCAGGCCTTCGACCGCGCTCAGCACCGAGATCGCCGGCGTGATCATCCCGTCGCCATAGAAGAGGGCGGCCCCAAGGATGCCGAGGGTGATGATCGCGCGGCGCGGGCGCGCGCCGACGCGGCGCGTGAGGAGGGAGGAGATCGCCAGGATGCCGCCCTCGCCGCGATTGTCGGCATTCATCATCAGCATCACGTATTTCAGGCTGACGACGAGGATGAGCGACCAGACGATCAGCGACAGCACGCCCAGCACCGCCGCTTCGTTCAGCGGCAACGCTCCGCCCCCGAACGCCACCCGCATGACGTAGAGCGGGCTGGTGCCGATGTCGCCGAACACCACGCCCAGCGCGGCCAGCGTCCTGAATCCGACGCCGGTGCGCGGCGCGCGCCCGGCCATGGCTGCCACGGTCGCCTGCATCCCGGCGGCAGTGCAGAGAGTTTCGCCGCTTGCGTCAATCCCGAAGTCGGCGGGGCCGCGGGCCCGTCAGCCGTCGATGTCGAGCCCGAGCGCCATGCGGCCGGAGTATCGGCGTTGCGCGGGTTCCTGCAGCGGATGGAATCGCGCGCCCTGAACGTCCCGGAACCGGCGCTCGAGCCCCGTGCGGCGGTAGAAGCCGCGCCCGCCCGCCAGCTCCAGGGCCAGCTCGGCGGTGCGGATCGCGCTGCGGCCGACCAGCGAACGCGCCATCAGGACCTCGTTCGACACTTCGGGCGAGGGCTGCTGGGTCGCGGCCAGGTCCAGCAGTCGCCGCCAGGCCAGGCGCGCGGCGGCAAGCTCGGTCTCCATTTCGCCTGCCGCGAGCTGGATAGCAGGATCGTCGCGGCGCCTGGCCACCGCGTCCAACGCGATCTGCCGCGCCGCCTCGGCGATGCCGACATAGACGGAGTAGATGAGCGGCAGGGCCACCAGGACGATGGTGTGGTAGAGCCGATGCCACTTGCCCTTGGGCCTGCGCACCGACACGGCCGATTCCGGGACGAACAGGCCATTCAGGACGATGTCGTCGGAGCCGGTCGCGCGCATGCCGAGGCACCGCCAAGTCTCCTCGATCGAGACGCCCTCGGCGGTGAGCGGGACCGGGAAGTGCAGCACCGTGGGCCCGACGGCCGGATCGTTCCAGACCGCGCTGGTCATCAGCAGGTCCCCCGCCGGGCTGCCGCTGGCGAAGGGCTTGCGACCGCGGATGCGGAAGCCGCCTTCGGCCGGCTCGGCGTTCCCGGAGCTTTCCAGCCAGTCGGCCCCGCCGCTGGAGATCAGGACCAGCTGCTGAACCGAGATCTTGCGCAAGAGCGGCTCGAGCGGCGCCTTGTCATTGCGCCAGCGCCACACGGCGGTGGCGACCACATGGGAGTGCATCGAGAAAGCGAGCGCCGTGGACCCGCAATAGACGGCGAGGCGTCGGAGAAAATCGGCGAGCTCGCCGTGGCTGGCGCCGCCGCCTCCAAGCTCGGCCGGGATGCAAGCGGAGAAGGCCCGCGCCTGCTTCAGGTCGGCGAAGTTCTCGGCGGCAAAACAGTCGGCCTCGTCATAGCGCTCGGCCCGCTCGGCGAAGCTGGGCCCAAGCCGCTCGGCCAGGGCCGGCAAATCCGTTCCGGTGGAGATCGAAGCTGCGGTCATTGCCGTTTCTCCTTCGCTGGTCGAGGGTTCGTCGGCACGAAAGGATCAGGCGCAGGGGCGCCGTCGGAGGTATCGCGCTACGCGTCCATTCCACGGCATGCTAGCAGCCGGAGCAGGCAAGCGATGTTTTTCACGCGCCGAGACCTATCCGGCAGGGCCATGCGCTGGATCCGCGCCACCCTGAATCTGTTGATCGGCCTCGCCCTGGTTCTGCTCGCGAGCGCCATGTTCGATCACCAGAACATGGAGTTCGATCTGACCTGGGCGGTGGCTGGCGCGGTCGGATTCTACTGCATCCTGCGAGGGCTGGTCCTCTTCTGGGTGCAGTAGCGCCGACGGCGCAGACGGCCGCCGGCGGCCGTCATGTCGGCCGCCGGCTTGTAGGGAAGGCGGCGCATCAGGCCCGCCACCAGGGCCGCCGCAGCTCCATCTCCACCTCGTAGCGGCTGAGGCCGATATCCCGGAGCATGCGGTCGTCGAGGGAAGCCAGGTCGCGGCGCGTGCGCTGCCGCTCCAGCGCCTCGAAGACGAAAGCGATGGTCCGGCCGATGCCGGATCCGACGGAGCGCTCGCCGAGAACGCTGGTGCCGCTGTGGCCGTGCATGAGAGCGAGAGTCATGGGAATCTCCTTGGGCAGGTGTCTGCTGGAGACGATCATTACTCCCGGCGCCCGTCCGCCGCTGTGAAAGCGATCACAGAGCGACGCCCCCTCCTCATCCCCTGCGCGTTAACCCCTTTGCGGAACCGGCCCGATAGATTAAGAGGCAGCGGGGGCCCGGCGGCGACCGGGATGGGGGGCTGCGGACTTGAAACTGTCGATCTTGATCCCGGTCTATAACGAGCGCCGGCTGCTGCCGGAGCTCCTGAAGAAGTTAACGGCGGCGCTTCCGTCCCTCGACAAGGAGGTGATCCTCGTCGATGACGGCTCGACCGACGGCACGCGCGAATGGATCCGCGAGACGCTGGCGGGAGCGAACGGCCCGATCGAGCCCTACGACCGGCTGCCCCTGAAGGTGGTCTTCCACGACCGCAACCAGGGCAAGGGCGCGGCCATACGCACGGCCATACGCGCCGCCACCGGCGATGCGATGGTGGTCCAGGACGCCGACCTGGAATACGACCCGGCCGACCTCGTGCCGATGTGGCGGCTGATCGTCGAAGGCCATGCGGATGTGGTCTATGGCTCGCGCTTCTATGGCCGGCCGCACCGCTGCCTCTATTTCCACCATTACTTCGCCAACAAGCTGATCTCGATGCTGTTCAGCATCCTCTACAACCAGATCCTGTCCGACCTCGAGGTCTGCTACAAAATGTTCCGGCG
>JAREAF010000278.1 GCA_029240475.1 Rhodospirillales bacterium
AGCGCGCGCAGGCCTTCTATGCGCCGCTGCCCGGCACCGAGGCGCCCGCCGCGCCGCCGCCCGCTCCCGCTCCGCAAGCGCAGCCCGCAAATTTTCCGCTCGGCGCGGCGCGCGCGCAGCTGCACGGCACCTACATCGTCGCCGAAACGCCGGACGGGCTCGTCATCGTCGACCAGCACGCCGCCCATGAGCGGCTCGTCTATGAGCGCATGAAGGCGGCGCTCGCCAATGGCGGCATCGCCCGCCAGGCGCTGCTCCTGCCCGAGGTCGTGGAGCTGGAGGAATCGGCCGCCGCGCGCCTCGTCGCGCGCGCGGGCGAGCTGGCGGAGCTGGGGTTCGTGCTGGAGCCGTTCGGCGCGGGCGCGGTGGTCGTTCGGGAAGTTCCGGCGATGCTGGGGCAGATCGACGCCGCCGGGCTGGTGCGCGACCTCGCCGAGGAGCTCACGGAGCTGGGCGACGCGCTCGCGCTCAAGGAGCGGCTGGAGGAGGTCTCGAGCACGCTCGCCTGCCATGGCAGCGTGCGCGCGGGCCGGCGGCTCCTTCCCGACGAGATGAACGCCCTCCTGCGCCAGATGGAGGCGACGCCCCATTCCGGCCAGTGCAATCACGGCCGCCCGACCTATGTCGAGCTCAAGCTCGCCGACATCGAGCGCCTGTTCGGGAGAAGGTGAATTCCCTCTCCCGTTCGCGGGAAAGGGTGGCGAGCGCGAGCGAGCCGGGTGAGGGTGCCTGGATGCAGCTGCCCTCACCCGCGGCCTGACGCCCTCGCGACCTCTCCCGCAAGCGGGAGAGGTTACGCCTTCCTCAAGAACCGAATCTTCGCCTTCCCATACCGCCGCTCGTCGATGAGCGCGAACCCGTCGGGCAGCTGGAAGGAATCGCGCGCTTCGGTCTCGACAATGGCGAGGGCGTCCTCGGCGATCCAGCCGCGCGCCTCCAGCGCAGCCAGCGCGGGTGCGCCCAAGCCGGACCGATAGGGCGGATCGAGGAAGACGAGCGTGGCGGGCGGCTGCGTCGCGCCCTTGGCGGGCGGCTCGGTCGCGTCGGCGAGCACCAGCAGCGTGTGGCTCTCCTCGCCGAGCGCGCGCAGATTGGCGCGCGCGACGTCGAGCGCGGCGGGGCTGTTGTCCATCAGGATCGCGCGCGCCGCGCCGCGCGACAGCGCTTCGGCCGCGAGCGCGCCGGTGCCGCAGAAGGCATCGAGCACGACCGCGCCATGCAGCGGCCCGGTGCCGTCTGCCTTGGCGAGGCGGCCGTGGGCGAGGATGTTGAAGAGCGACTCGCGCGCGCGGTCGGAGGTCGGGCGGATCTCCTCTCCCGGCGGGGCCATCAGGGGACGGCCCTTATGCAGTCCGGCGACGATGCGCATGACGCTCTCCCTTGTCCGTGGGTTTGCTCTCAAGAAGGCTGCCGAGCTGCTCGCGCAGCACGCGGCGCGGCACCTCCTCGATGGCGCCGCGCTTGAGCTGCCCCAGCTGGAACGGTCCATAGGCGATGCGGATCAGGCGGTTCACCGGCCAGCCGAGATGGTCGAAGACGCGGCGGATCTCGCGGTTGCGCCCCTCGGCGAGCGAGACGGTGAGCCAGGCGTTCTCGCCCTGCTGCCGGTCCAGCCTGGCCTTGATCGGGCCGTAATGCACGCCGTGGATACGCGGCCCCTTCGCCAGCTCCTTCAGCCGCTCGGGCTCGGCCAGCCCGTGCACGCGCACGCGGTAGCGCCTGAGCCAGCCCGTCGCCGGCAGCATCAGCTTGCGCGCCAGCGCGCCGTCATTGGTGAGGAGCAGCAGCCCTTCGGAGTCGAGGTCGAGCCGGCCGATCGAGATCAGGCGCGGCAGGTCCTCGTCGAGCCGGTCGAACACCGTCGGCCGGCCTTGCGGGTCCTTGTGCGTCGTCAGAAGCCCGCGCGGCTTATGGTAGCGGAAGAGGCGGGTGGGTTCTGCGAGCGGCAGCGGCTTGCCGTCCACCAGCACGCGCGCGTCCTCGGTCACATTGACGGCGGGGCTGGTCAGCACCTTGCCGTTGACTGACACGCGGCCTTGCGTGATCCAGCGCTCGGCGTCGCGGCGTGAGCAGAGGCCGGCGCGGGCCATCAGCTTGGCGATGCGGTCGCCTTTGGCCTCGGCCATAGTGGCGAGGCCTTCGTCAGCGCGCGGCGGCGACGAAGGCGTCGAAGATGCGATCGTCGCCGACGCTGATCGAATATTCCGGATGCCACTGCACGCCGAGGCAGAAGGCGCGGCGCGGGTCCTCGATGCCCTCGATGACGCCGTCCCGGGTGGTGGCGTTGACGACTACGCTGGGGCCCACCGTCTTGGCGGCCTGATGATGGGCCGAGTTCACCTCGAGCTCCTCGACGCCGCAGATGTCGAACAGCAGGGTGCCGCGCGCGACGCGGACGGTGTGACCGGGCTCGGTGCGCGGGTTGGGCTGCTCATGCGCGAGCGCGTTCGCGATCTCGTCCGGGATGTGCTGGATCAGGGTGCCGCCCAGCACGACGTTGAGGAGCTGCTGGCCGCCGCAGATGCCGAGCACCGGCAGGTCGCGCTCGACCGCGCCCTCGGTGATCGCCCACTCGAACCGCGTGCGCCGATCCTTGGTGGTGACGGTCGGATGCCGGCTCTCGGCCCCGAACAAAGCGGGGTCGATGTCGAAGGCCCCGCCGGTGACCACCAGCCCGTCGATCCGCGCAAGATAGGCCTCGGCCTCCTCCGGCTCGTGCGGCAGGAGGATCGGCAGTCCGCCGGCGCGGCGGACCGCATTCACATAGTTTTCGCGGAGCGCATACCAGGGCAGCTTGGAATAGCCGCCGGGCGGCTCCGCATCCAGGGTGATGCCGATGACGGGCTTGCTCATGGGAATCGATCTTACCCCAATTTATCGAAATCCGATAAACCGGGCTAAGCTGGCTCGAAATGACCGATTATCCATCCTTCATGACTGCGGCCCTGGCTGAAGCGGAAGCGGCGGCTGCGGCCGGCGAGGTCCCGGTCGGCGCCGTGCTGGTCGAGGCGGCGTCGGGCCGCATCCTCGCGCGCGCGCGCAACCGGGTGGAGGAGTGGGGCGATCCGACCGCCCATGCCGAGCTGATCGCCATCCGCGAAGGCGCGCGGCTGCTCGGCGCCAAGCGCCTCACCGCAGCCGATCTCTATGTGACCTTGGAGCCCTGCACCATGTGCGCGCAGGCCATCAGCTTCGCGCGCCTGCGCCGGCTCTATTTCGGCGCCTACGATCCGAAGGGCGGCGGCGTCGAGCACGGGGCCCGCATCTTCGATCAGCCGACCTGCCATCACCGCCCCGAGATCGTCGGCGGCATCGAGGAGCGGCGCGCGGCGGCGCTGCTGCGCGCGTTCTTCAAGGAGCGGCGGTGACGGGGGGCTAGTTCTCGGGAGCCTCTTCCAGCTCCTCGGCCGGAATGGCGGCGATGAACTCCGCATCCTCCTCGCTCAGCGGCTCGCCCTGGATCTCCCCGGCGGCGAGCTGGCGCAGGAGATCGACGATCTCCTCCTGCTGCTCGATCGGAAGAGCGCTGAGATCCTTCAGCGCGCGCTTGCTGAAGCGGATCGCGCGTGGCGGCTTGGGCTGGCTCATTGGCCCTACTAGGGCGCAGGGCGCGTGACCAGGTCAAGCCCAGCTTGAAAAAGAATTTGCCCTCCCGGGTGACCCGGGAGGGCGAGGGAACAGGCGAGGCAAGTCGTGGGGGAGGCTGTAGGCGTCGGTCAGGCCAGTTGCGGACGCACGCGCAAGCCACCCTTGGGCGAGCGGACGTCGGGTTTCTGGCTTCTCGATTTCGGCAATTCGATATTGACCGCAAGCATCGAGGAGATGCCGTCATTGGCAAGCTCGACCGTGAGCTTGTCCTCGTCGATCTCCACATAGCGGGCGATCACGGCGATGAGGTCGCGCTGCAGGAGCGGCAGGTAGTCGGGACTGTCGCGCCCAACCCTGTCATGGGCGACCAGGATCTGCAGGCGCTCCTTCGCGTGGCTCGCGCTGCGTTCCCGGCGAAAGAAATCGAGCCAACCCATCAGGCGGTCCTCCCGATCAGGCGCTGGAACAGGCCGCGCCGCTCCGGCTTCAGGAAGCGATGCTCGATGGTCTCGCCGAGGAAGCGGCCGACCGCGTCGTTGTAGGCGCGGCCAGCCGGCGATTCCGCGTCGAACACCACGGGCAGGCCGATATTGGAGGCGCGCAGCACCGACGGGCTCTCCGGGATGATTCCGAGCAGCGGGATCGCCAGAATCTCCAGCACGTCCTCGAGCTTGAGCATCTCGCCCTTGGAGACGCGCGCTGCATCGTAGCGGGTGAGCAGCAGATGGGTCTTCACCGGCGGCTCGCCGCGCTCGGCGCGGCGCGAGCGGCTCGACAGCACGCCGAGGATCCGGTCGCTGTCGCGTACCGAGGAGACCTCGGGGTTCGTCACCACGATCGCCTCGTCGGCGAAATAGAGCGCCATCAGCGCGCCCTTCTCGATGCCGGCCGGGCTGTCGCAGACGATCATGTCGAACTCGGCCTTGAGCTCGTCCAGGACGCGGCCGACGCCCTCCTTGGTCAGCGCGTCCTTGTCGCGGGTCTGCGAGGTCGGGAGAATCCACAGATTCTCCACGCGCTTGTCCTTGATGAGGGCCTGCTTCAGGCGCGCCTCGTTGTTGATGACGTTGACGAAATCGAACACCACGCGGCGCTCGCAGCCCATCACCAGATCGAGATTGCGCAATCCGACATCGAAGTCGATGACGACCGTCTTCATCCCCTTGAGCGCAAGCCCCGCCGCAATTGCGGCCGAGGAGGTCGTCTTGCCGACTCCGCCCTTGCCGGAGGTGATTGTGACGATTTTCGGCGCTGGCATGGCTCTCACCCCTCTTCGCTTCGCTGCCTAACTCTTGTCGCTCGCCGCTCCGAGCGGCTCGATCATCAAAAACCCGCCGTCGAGGAAGATCTGCGTCGGCCGCCCGACCAGCCTCGAATCCATGTCCTCGCTGACCCGGAAGCGGCCCGCGACCGAGACCAGCTCGGCTTCCAGGCTGCGGCAGAAGATTCGTGCCCCCTCATCGCCGCCGATGCCCGCGAGCGCGCGTCCGCGCAGGCGGCCATAGGCGTGGATGTGCCCGTCCGCCAGCACCTCGGCTCCGGGGCTGACGGCGGACA
>JAREAF010000279.1 GCA_029240475.1 Rhodospirillales bacterium
GGATCGCCCTCGTAGCCCAGCATCATCACGAAGGGCCTGCGCGGGCGCACGCAGATACGGCCCGCGGTACCTGCCTGCACCGGCCGATCCTCCTCATCCAGGACCGCCACCTCGAAATCCGGCGAGGGCCGCCCGCACGAGCCTGCGGGCATGCCCGGGACTGGCAGGGTCAGTGGCTCGCACTCGCTCATCCCGTAGGTATCGAGCAGCCGCATGCCGAAGCGGCGCTGGAACGTCGTCAGGAGCTCGGCTGGCATGTTGCCGATCAGGCCCACGCGCAGTGAATGGCGATGGTCATTCGGGCCGGGCGGCGCCTCCAGCAGCAGCGATAGGATGCTGGAGAAGCCGAAGAAGGCTGTCGCACCGCTGGCGCGGACCTCCTCCCAGAAGCTGCGGCGGGAGAAAGCGGGGACCTGCGCCAGGCAAGCGCCTGCGACGATCGCGGTCATTGTCACATGGAGCTGGCCGCCGATATGCGAGAGCGGCATCCAGTCGTGGAACACGTCGCCGGGTCGGAAGCCGAAGCTTTCTACTAGCCATCCGGCTCCCCGGACATACATGCTGTGCGGCAGGAGCACGGCCTTGGATCGTCCGGTGGTACCCGAGGTGTATAGCAGTGTTGCGACCGCACCCGGTGGGCACGGGACCGACTCCGCGGGGTCGGTCTCGAGAACCGACGACCACTGAACAGCCTGGAGAGCGGGCCGCGGATCGGCCGGAACGTCGTCCGTGAATAGAACTTCGGTGATCTCTGGAGGCAGCAGCGGGCCGATGATCTCCCAGCCCTGCCGGTCCGTTACGAGGAGCCTCGCGCGCGAGCGCGCCAGCAGGTCTAACAGCACTGCATCCCGGTGCGCGCGGTTGAGGGCCACCCACAACCCGCCGGAGAGATTCGCTCCGAACCAGGAGAAGAGTGCCTCGGGGCATTTGGGCAGAAACGCTGCGATGCGGCCGCCGGCCAACCCACGCGCGGCAAGGAAGCCGGCGAAACGGCGCGATGCGTCCCACGCCTCGGAGTAGGTCCAGCACTTTCCGGAGTGCAGGATGAACGGTCTTTCGGGTGTGCGTGCAACGCGTACCGCCAGCAGCTCGCCGATGCTCCCGGTGTCCTTTCCGATCAGCGCGGTGAGCGGCGGCGGGTCGATCATCTCGTCCGGCTAACGTCCCTTCCAGACAGGAGCGCGTTTCTCGGCGAAGGCGCGCGGCCCCTCCACGTGATCTTCCGAACGTAGCATCGCGGCGTGGGTTGGGAAGCGGCGCTCGCGAATGGCCCGGAACGCCTCGGCAACCGACATCGTTTCGCTCTCGCGCACCACTTCCTTGATGGCCCGCACACTGAGCGGCGCTCCCGAGTCCTCGCTGAGGCTGCCCTCCGCCGCTGCCTTCAAGTCCCAGCCGGCCGAGAAGATGCGGTCGCCCGCGCTGGTCAGGATGGCTACGCGCAGCTCGGGGTCTTCGCGGAACGCAACGAATAGCTCCCCATCCGACGGCTGGTCTCCGCATCGATGGCGTTGGCCTTGGGCCGGTCGAGCATGATTTCGAGGACGCCGTCCGACGTCGTGATGTGCAATGGCTGAGCCATCTTCAACCTCCGCGCACTCCGTCATCGTGGTGCGGTTAAGCCTTGCGTTGGAGCCTTAGCCTTCGGCCCTCGGCGCGCTGCGCCGGCACGAGTAGCTCGGATGGTTTGGCGTCGAAGGTTTGGGAGAGATCCTGGTGAATCGCGCGTTCAGCGCGTGCCCCGTCCCGCGCGCGAAGCGCGGCGATGATCTCGTCGTGATGGGCGGTCAGGAGCTTGATCGCGCGCTTGGAGTGCCGCTCAAGCAGTTCCTTCACGAACAGCGTCAGGAAGGGTGCGTTCTGCACCCACAGGCGCTCGATGATCTCGAAGAGTATGCTCGACCGTGCGGCCTGATAAAGGCGGAAATGGAACTCCAGATTCTTTTGGCAGATCCGCTTCACGTCAGATCGCGCGATGGCCGCCTTGAACTCCTCGTTGACGCGCTCCAGCGCATCCACCTCGTCCGGTTCGGCATGATGAGCCGCCCGCCGGGCGGCGATCCCCTCAAGCAGCGTCCGCACCTCGCGCGAATGCTGTCGCTGCTCCTCAGTCATGTGCCGCACCCGGATGGTGCCGTTAGGCAGCAGCTCGAACCCGCCTTCGCTTAAAAGTCGTCGGATCGCCTCGCGCACCGGGGTCGGGCTCGTACCCACCGTCTGGGCGATCTCGCGGATCGTCACGGACTGCCCTGCAGTAAGCTCCCCGTTCAAGAGCGCGTCCTTGATCGCCTGGTAGGTCCGTTCCTGGAGCGTCAGGCGGACGCCGCTCCCCAACGGCTCGAATCCCAAACTCATTGACCGAGCTCCCCACGGCCCCATGGCGCACTGACCCTGCCATCTCAGCTTAAGAAGGCCGGCAGCGCCGGTGTCAACCCAGTACCTATATTTTGATCAAACGGGCATTGACCACCGCCGCAGCGCACCTCTACCGTTTTCCCGGTACACGTCACGGCGTAGCCGGGCCTAACGACTGGGGAAGGGCGGCGAAGGCCGCTCCGGCAGCTAAAAACACGACAGCACAAAGGGAGGAGAGAATGGAGCGTAGGCAGTTCCTCGGCGCCATGGGAGCGGGTGCGCTTGCCTTGGGCGGGATGGCAGCCACGAAGCCGGCCAAGGCCGCGGATTTCAGCTGGCGCATGGCCAACCTCTATCCGCGCGGCACGTCCTACGCCGATGTCTATCAGGGCTTTGCCGATCAGGTGAAGCGCGCGACAGGCGGCCGGCTGGAGATCAATCCCCTATTCGACGGAGAAGGCGTGGGCGCCACGGAGGTTCTGCAGGCGACGCGCTCCGGCTTGGTCGAGGCAGGCTGTCCCTATATGGCACTTCATTCCGGCGATCTGCCCGCAGGCATCGTCGAGCTCGGCCTGCCGGGCGGACCGGCCGACCTCGCTGGACTGCTCGCTTTGTTCTATCGGGGCGGCTGGCTCGAAGCGGTGCGCGAGGCCTATGCTTCGATCGAACTTTACAATGTCGGCCCCTACTTCCAGCCAGGCGTCTATCTGATCACGAAGGCGCCGCTGAACAGCCTGAGCGATCTCAAGGGGATGAAGCTGCGCGCGCCCGGCGGTTACGGCAAGTTCGTGGCCCAGTTCGGCGCGCAACCCGTGACCATGGCCTTCGGCGAGACCTATACCGCGCTCGCGACCGGCGTCATCGACGGGTGCGCCTCCTCGAACCTGATCGACTACAGGGATGGGAAGTTCTACGAGATGGCCAAGAACTTTTATCCGCAGCCGCTGACGGCCAGCCAGGTCTCGCCGCTCGTGGTCAACATGGCGAAATGGAACGAGCTGCCGGACGACATCAAGGCGATCGTCGAGATGTGCAACGTCTGGCACGGCAACGCCCAGGCCAATGAATCGACGGTCAGCGTCGGCGCCGCGGTCGCCGAGATGAAGGCGGGGGGTATGGTCTGGGGTGCTCCGCCCTCGGACGAGGACAAGGCCGCTTGGAAGAAGGCCGCTGAAGCCCTCCTCCCCGAGTACGAGGCAAGCGACCCCTTCAGCGCCAAGCTGGTGAAGCTGCAGCGCGAGTTCATGGCCAAGGTCGGTTGAGAGCCGGCCCTGAGGCTGCCGGGCGGAGCTACCGTCCGGCAAGGCCTCGGACCCGAACGCCGTCGCATCGGTGAGGAGATGCCATGAAGGGGCTGGCGCTGCTGCTCCGGACGATCGACCGCGTGTCGACGGTCGCCGGATACTCCGTCTCCGCGCTCGTGCCGCTGATGATCCTCTCGCTCGTCTACGAGGTCGTCAGCCGGTACTTTTTCAATGCGCCCACCTTGTGGGCGCAGGACGTCTCGATCTTCCTGTTCGGCTATATTGGCCTCCTGGGCGGCGCCATCGTCATGAAAGAGCGCGCCCATATCAATGTCGATCTCTTCTATGCGCGAATGTCCCCGCGCCTGCGCGCGGCCTGCGATGTCGCGACTGCCCTCATCGGCATGTTCTTCCTGGTGCTGGTTGTCGTCTATTGCTGGGACGCCGGCATGGACGCAATCCGCCATGGCCTACGACGGCCGACCGACTGGGCCCCGCCCGTCGGGCATTTCTTCCTGGCGGTCGCAGTGGGTGGATTTCTCCTTCTGCTGCAGACCTTCGCCCATTGGCTGCGTAGCCTACACTTCCTTCTGACCGGACGAGACTGGCCCGCCGACGCAGCCGCGGCCGAAAGCCAGACAGGCGAGTTGGCGGCCTGAGGCGCGGACATGGGCGTGGAGAGCCTCGTCGTCCTGATCTTCCTCGCAATGCTGGCGGTGTTCGCGCTCGGCGCGCCGGTTGGGCTCTCGCTCGGCGGGATCGCGATGCTGTTCGGCTACTTCTACTGGGGACCGCAGGTCTTCAACCTGATCCCGACGACGACGATGAACTCGATCAGCAACTTCCTGCTGCTGGCGATTCCCTTATTCATCTTCATGGGCCAGGTGCTCATGCGCTCGCGATTGGGCGAGGCAATGTTCCATTCTGTCCACGTTTTTGCGGGGCGGCTGCCCGGCGGCCTGGCGATCGGGGTCATCCTGGTCTGCTCGTTGTTTAGTGCCATGGTTGGGATCATCGGCGCGGGAATCATGACGGCCGGGACCGTGGCGCTGCCGCCGATGCTGAGCCGTGGGTACAACCGATTTCTTGCGCTTGGGACTGTAATGGCCGGTGGCGGGCTCGGGATTCTTATACCGCCGTCCGTGCCGATGGTGCTGTTCAGCGCCATGACCAAGGCCTCGCTTGGCCAGTTGTTCGCGGGCGCGCTCATTCCCGCGGCCATCATGATCGCGCTGTTCATTGTCTATATCGGCCTGCGCTGCTGGCTGCGCCCGCAAGACGGGCCGCCGTTGCGGCCGGAGGAGGGGGGCACTGCGCGCGACAAGCTCCTCGCAGCGCGGAACGGCCTGCTTTCGCTCGTCCTCATATTTTGCGTCCTCGGCACCATCCTGGCGGGAATGGCGACGCCGACGGAGGCCGGAGCGATGGGCGCGTTCGGAGCCTTCCTGCTGGCGCTGCTCTTCGGCAAGTTCGGCTTGGATGGGCTGAAGGAGAGCTCGATCGGCACGATGCGGCTAACAGCGATGTGCCTGTGGATCCTGATCGG
>JAREAF010000015.1 GCA_029240475.1 Rhodospirillales bacterium
ACGTCCTTGGCGACGAGGCGCATCTTCACCTGCAGCCCGGCCCAGGGATGGGGGGTGAGGTCCTGATAGCTCACCGCTTCGGCCGTGCGCGGGTTGAGCGATGGCAGCGGCAGCGCGATCGCCAGCGTGCTCTTGCCGTCGAGGCCCGGCGCGCCGTCCGCGCGTTCGATCTCCAGCCCCGCTTCGGCGATGCCGTAATCGTCGGTCGCGCTATAGGCGAGCTTCAGGGTGCCGCGCGCGGTCGCCGCCGGCTCCTGGCTGAAGCTGATCTCCGGAACGGCGTCAGGGACGATCCGCACCGGCCATTCGCCCAGCACGGTCCGGCCCTGCCGGACGGTCAAGCGGTCGCCGGCGGTCAGGCGCGCTTCGAGCTTGTAGACGCGCTCGGCGGTCTCGGCGAAGGGCTGTTCGACCTCCCCGCTCTCCAGCACCGGCACCTTGCGCCCGCCCTCGACTTGCGCCAGGGCGGTGGAATTGATCGGGATCGCCAGCGGCTGCTCGGCAACCGCGCCCGGATCCAGCGTCAGCGGCGCGACGCCGGTATAGGCCGGCGGCGTCACCCAGAAGACGAGGGTGGGCGGCTGCGACGGGCCGAACAGCGTCAGTTCCGGCTGCACCGCGCGCAGGATGCGCGAGCCTGAGTCTCCCCAGCCGGCCATCAGCGCCAGGCCCAGCCCCAGCAGCAGGGGCGCGCGCAAGGCGTAGGGGTCGACGGCGAGCAAGCCCGTGCGCGGGCGGCCCACCTTGAGCCGCCGGATGCGCTCGGCGGCGCGGCGCTGATGCAGGCGCCACAGCGCGATCGCGCCCGGATCGACGATGCCGGTGGGCAGCCGGTCCTGCAGCGTCTCCAGCGGCCGGTGCTCGAGCCCGCTCGACAGCTCCAGACGACGGCGCGCCGCCTCCTCGGAGGGCCGGCGGAAGCGCCGGACCGCGCGGATCGCGAACCAGACGAAGCCGACCAGGAGCGCGGCCAGGATCAGCGCATGCAGGACGCCCGGCAGCGCCGGAAGGATGTCCGTGAGGGCGAGCGCGAGGAACAGGCCGAGGAAGCCGAGCGGCGGCCAGGCGAGGGGCCAGAGCCGCTCCCAGGCGATGGCGGCGCGCGCCAGGAAGAGCCGCAGGCGCGGCGGCGGGACGGCGATGCTGCCGCTCAGCCGCGCGCGCAGGCTCATGCGCTGCTCCGCGAGCGCTTGGGCGGCGCCAGCCACTCCGGCAGGCGGTCGCGCCCGATCATCTCCTCGATCGTCGCGCGCGGGCGGATCACGGCGAACCGATCGCCCTTGACCATCACCTCGGCCGCCGGAGGACGGGCATTGTAATAGGAGGCCATCACCGAACCATATGCCCCGGCGGTGCCGATCGCCAAGAGCGCGCCGGAAGAAACAGGCGGCAGCGGCCGCTGTTCTGCGAAAACATCGCCCGATTCGCAGATCGGGCCGACCACGTCCACCCGTTCGAGGTGGTCCTCCTCGCCCGGCTCCGCCACGGGAAGCATGGCGTGGTGGGCGTCGTAGAGCGTCGGCCGGATCAGGTCGTTCATGCCCGCATCCACGATGACGAAGCGGCGGCTCCTGCCGGCTTTCACGTACAGAACGCGCGTGAGCAGCATCCCGGCCTCGCCGACCAGGTGCCGGCCTGGCTCGAACAGGAGCGGCAGCCCGAGCGGGCGGGTTACCTCCTTCACCATGGCGCCATAGGCCTCGGGCGTGGGCGGCGCCTCCTCGGCATAGGAGAGGCCGAGCCCGCCGCCGAGATCGAGGCGCTTCAGCGGCATGCCTGCCGCGCGCACCGCCATCGCCAGGTCCACCATCTTGGCGAAGGCGGCGCGGAACGGCTCGATGTCGGTGAGCTGCGAGCCGATATGGACGGCGAGCCCGACCAGGTCGATGCCGGCACAGCCCACGGCGCGCCGCGCGGCTTCCATCGCCTCGTCGATCGGGACGCCGAACTTGTTCTCGGACTTGCCGGTGGTGATCTTGGCGTGCGTGCGCGCATCGACGTCGGGATTGATGCGCAAGGCGACTGGCGCCTTGCGGCCCATCGCCCGCGCCACCTGATCCAACGCCTCCAGCTCCGGCAGGGACTCGACATTGAACTGCAGGATGCCGGCGCCGATGCCGGCCTCCATCTCGGCGCGGCTCTTGCCGACGCCCGCGAAGACCGTCTTCTGCGCCGGCACGCCGGCCGCGCGCGCGATCGCGAGTTCGCCCTCCGAGACCACGTCGGCCCCCGCGCCGAGATCGGCCAGCGTGCGCACGACGGCGAGCGCGTCGTTGGCCTTCAGCGCGTAGCATATCGTCGCGTCGAGGCCGGAGAGGGCGCGCCGGAAGCGCTCGAAGCGCTCCGCCAGCACGGCCGAGGAATAGACATAGACGGGCGTGCCCACCGCCTCGGCGATGCGCGGCAGCGGCACGCTCTCGGCGTTGAGGACGCCGCCCCGATAGGAAAAGCCCGTCATTGATAAACCGGGTCCGGATATTGGCGCGGGTAGGTGGTGCCCTCGGGCGGCTCGGGCGGCCCCTTGCGGCCGCAGGCGGAGAGCGCGGGCAGCGCCAGCGTCAGCGCCATGAGAAGAAGGAGCAGCCGGTGTCGGCCGTGATGCGAAGAGCTCATGCCCCACCTTGATCGAGATAGCGCCGGCGGGCGACGCGCACGGCTTCGCGCACCCGTTCGGGCGCGGTGCCGCCAAAGCTGCGGCGCGCGTTCACGGCGGCGTCGATGTCGAGCACCTCGAAGATCTCCTGCGTGATCGCCGGCTCCACTTCCTGCATGTCGGCGAGGGAGAGCCCTTCGAGGCCGGCGCCTTTCTCCTCGGCCCTGCGCACCAGCGCGCCGGTGACGTGATGGGCTTGGCGGAAGGGCAGCCCCAGCCGTCGCACCAGCCAGTCCGCCAGATCGGTGGCCGCGAGGAATCCCATCGAGCAGGCGCGCCGCATGGCTGCGGCATCGGCCTTCAGGTCGCGCACCATGCCCGCCGTGGCGGCAACGGTCAGCTCGAGGGTGTCCACAGTCGCGAAGACCGGCTCCTTGTCCTCCTGCATGTCCTTGCCATAGGCGAGCGGCAGGCCCTTGATCGCGATCATGAGGCCGTTGAGCGCGCCGATCACGCGGCCGGACTTGGCGCGCACCAGCTCGGCGGCGTCCGGGTTGCGCTTCTGCGGCATGATCGAGCTGCCGGTCGTGAAGGCGTCGGAGAGCTTGACGAAGCCATAGGCGGGCGAAGCCCAGATCACCAGCTCCTCGGCGAAGCGCGAGAGATGCACCGACAGGATGGCGGCGGCTGAGAGGAACTCCAGCGCGAAATCGCGGTCCGAGACGGCGTCCAGGCTGTTGGCCATCGGCCGCGCGAAGCCGAGCGCTTGGGCGGTTGCCTCGCGATCGATCGGGAAGGAGGTGCCGGCCAGCGCCGCCGCGCCGAGCGGGCATTCATCCATCCGCGCGCGGGCATCGGCAAAGCGGGCGCGGTCGCGCCCGATCATCTCGACATAGGCCATGAGGTGATGGCCGAAGGTGACCGGCTGCGCCGGCTGCAGATGCGTGTAGCCGGGCATCACGGTGGCTGCGTGGCGCTCGGCCTGGTCGAGCAGCGCCGCCTGGAGATCGGCCAAGCCGGCATCGAGCCGCTCGATCGCGCGCTTCAGCCAGAGGCGGAAATCGGTCGCGACCTGGTCGTTGCGCGAGCGCGCGGTGTGCAGACGGCCTGCCGGCTCGCCGATGAGCTCCTTCAGCCGCGCCTCGATATTCATGTGGATGTCTTCAAGCTCGGGGCGGAACGGGAAGGCGCCGACCTCGATCTCCTCGGCGATGCGGACCAGGCCTTGCGCGATCGCCGCCGCATCCTCGGGCGAGAGGATCTCCTGACGCGCCAGCATCGCCGCATGCGCCTTGGAGCCTTCGATGTCCTCGCGCCAGAGCCGGCGGTCGAAGCCGATCGAGGCGTTGATCTCGGCCATGATCGCGGAGGGGCCCGCGGCGTAGCGCCCGCCCCACAGCGCGTTCGCGGCGCTGTCGGCCGGTTTGGCTGGCGTGGCGCCGCCCGGTTTGCTACGGCTCTCCTTGGTCATGGGGTCTGGGCGATCGAATCTGGGCGAATGAAGAGGTTGCTCCGGTGGCTCGCGTCCAAAGGCGGGTTCTGATCGGCGCCGTCGCCGCGGCCCTGCTCCTCGCCGGGGCCGGCGCCGCAACCCTCATCCGTGCGCCCGCCCCGCAGCGCGCCGACACGCCGCCGGCGCTGGCCGGATCCTTCGCCGACTTTACCGTGAACGCCGCCCCCTCGCCAGCGCCGGAGGTGGGCTTCACGCTCGATGGCAAGCCGATGAGCCTGGCCGATTTCCGCGGCCGGGTCGTGCTGGTCAATTTCTGGGCGACCTGGTGCGGCCCATGCGTGGCGGAGATGCCTTCGCTCGATCGGCTCCAGGCCGAGCTCGGAGGCACGGATTTCGCCGTGATCACCGTCTCCGAGGACCGCAACCCGGCGGTCATCGCGCCCTTCTACGAGAAACATGCGCTGACGCATCTCGGCCGCTACCACGATCCTCAGGGCGACCTCTCGCGCGCCTTCGGCATCCGGGGACTGCCGACCACGGTGCTGATCGACCGCCAGGGGCGCGAAGTCGGGCGGATGGAGGGCCCGGCGGAATGGGACTCGCCCGCGGCGCTGGCGCTGATCCGGCATTTCATCGGCCAGGAGGCCGGATCCACGCAGATTTGAGGCCGAAGCGCCGGCTCATGTTGCAGCGCAGCGATTGACTTGCCCCGGGCTGCGGTCTATCTGACCCAAGTAGAGTTCCAAAGCCTCAGGTGACGGACCTCCCAATGTCTTCCGAGCCGGCCGCCTCAGGCGGCCTCCGACCTCGCCCGCTCTCGCCGCATCTGCAGATTTATCGCCGGCAGCTCACCTCGGTGCTGTCCATTCTGCACCGCGCCTCGGGGATCGCGCTGTCCGCGGGCGCGCTGCTGCTGGTCTGGTGGCTGATCGCCGCCGCGGCGGGTCCTGAGAGCTACGCGACGTTTTCCGCCGCCACGGGCTCGATCCTCGGCCGGGTCCTGCTGTTCGGCTGGACGCTCTCCTTCTTCTATCACCTCGCCAACGGCATCCGGCACCTCTGGTGGGACACCGGCCGCGGCCTCGACCTGCCGTCCGTCTACCGTTCGGGTTACGCGGTGCTGGGTTTCACGGTGGTGGCGAGCCTCGCCGCCTGGATCCTCGGCTACTGGATGCGGGGGGCTTGAGATGGCCACGGACACCCGCAGCCCCGTCGCCCGCGTGCGCGGCCTCGGTTCCGCCAAGGAAGGCGTGCAGCATTGGTGGGTGCAGCGCCTGACCGCCCTCGCCCTGGTGCCGCTCTCGATCTGGTTCGCGGCCGGCGTCGTGGCGCTGGCCGGCGCGTCCCATGCGGAAGCCGCCGCCTGGATCGGGCACCCGCTCAACGCGACCCTGATGATCCTCACGCTCGGGCTCACCTTCCATCACGGCCAGCTCGGGGTGCAGGTGATCGTCGAGGATTACGTGCATGCCGAAGGCGCGAAGCTCGCGCTGCTGATCCTGGTGAAGCTGCTGGCGCTCGCGCTGGCGGTGGCGGGCGCGCTGGCCGTGCTGCGCCTAATGATCGGAAGCGCGGCATGAACGCCCCGGCCCCCGCCATCAACGGCTTCGCCTACAAGATTGTCGACCACACTTACGACGTCGTGGTGGTGGGCGGCGGCGGCGCCGGCCTGCGCGCGACCTTCGGGCTCGCCGACAAGGGCCTCCGCACCGCCTGCATCTCCAAGATCTACCCGACCCGCAGCCACACCGTCGCCGCGCAGGGCGGCATGAGCGCCGCGCTCGGCAATATGGGCGAGGACGATTGGCGCTGGCACATGTACGACACCGTCAAGGGGTCGGACTGGCTCGGCGACCAGGACGCGATCGAATACATGGTGCGCGAGGCGATCCCGGCGGTGCTCGAGCTGGAGCATTACGGCGTGCCCTTCTCGCGCACGCCGGACGGGCGCATCTATCAGCGCCCCTTCGGCGGCATGACCACCCGCTTCGGCGAGGGCATCGCGCACAGGACCTGCGCCGCCGCCGACCGCACCGGCCACGCCATCCTGCACACGCTCTACCAGCAGTCCCTCAAGCGCCGCGCCGAGTTCTTCGTCGAGCATTTCGCCCTCGACCTCATCATGGAGGAGGGCGCCTGCCGCGGCGTCGTCACCTGGAACCTGGACGACGGCACCATTCACCGCTTCCGCGCGGGCCTGACCGTGCTGGCGACGGGCGGCTATGGCCGCGTCTTCTTCTCGGCGACGGCGGCGCATACCTGCACCGGCGACGGCAACGCCATGGCGCTCAGGGCCGGCCTGCCGCTGCAGGATATGGAGTTCATCCAGTTCCACCCGACCGGCATCTATGGCGCGGGCTGCCTCATCACCGAGGGCTCGCGCGGTGAGGGCGGGTACCTCACCAATGGCGAGGGCGAGCGCTTCATGGAGCGCTACGCGCCGTCGGCCAAGGACCTGGCGGGCCGCGACGTGGTCAGCCGCGCCATGACCATCGAGATCCGCGAGGGGCGCGGCGCCGGGCCCAACAAGGACCACATCCTCTTGCATCTGGAGCATCTCGGCGAAGAGCTTCTCGATCTGAGGCTGCCGGGCATCACCGAGACGGCGCGCATCTTCGCCGGCGTCGACATCACGCGCGAGCCGATCCCGGTGCTGCCGACCTGCCACTACAATATGGGCGGGGTGCCGACCAACTATCGCACCGAGGTGGTGGCGCCGCGGGGCGGCGATCCGGACGCGGTGGTGCCGGGCCTGATGGCGGTGGGCGAGGCGGCCTGCGTTTCGGTCCATGGCGCCAACCGGCTCGGCTCCAACTCGCTGCTCGATCTGATCGTGTTCGGCCGCGCCGCCGCGATCCGCGCCTCCGAGCTGGTCCGGCCGGGCGAGAGCCAGCGGCCGCTGCCGAAAGATGCGGGCGACTTCGCGCTCACGCGGCTCGACCGCTTCCGCCATGCCAAAGGCGGCACGCCGACCGCGGCCCTGCGCGGCGAGATGCAGAAGATCATGCAGAATCACTGCGCGGTGTTCCGCACCGGCGACAGCCTCAAGGTAGGGCTCGACCTGCTCGGCGAGAGCTGGGCCAAGCGCGCCGACATCCGCATCGCCGACCGCTCGCTGATCTGGAACTCCGATCTCGTCGAGACGCTCGAGCTCGACAATCTCCTGATGCAGGCGGTGGTCTCGATGGCGTCGGCGGCCAACCGCACCGAGAGCCGCGGCGCCCATGCGCGCGAAGACCATCCCGAGCGCGACGACCAGCATTGGCTCAAGCACACCATCTCCTGGATGGGCGAGGACGGCCGCGTGCGCTTCGACTACCGGCCGGTGCATCTGCAGCCGCTCTCGAACGACGTGCAGTCCTTCCCGCCGAAGAAACGAGTCTATTAGGCGATGGTCGTTTGGTTCGCACCCTCCTCCCTGTCCCTCCCCCGCAAGGGGGGAGGGGAAATGGGGGTCGCGTTCTTCCCCCTCCACGTCAACAGCGGAGAGGAACCGAGTTCGTATCTCTTCCCCCCTCCCCCTGGACGGGAGAGGGTTGGGGAGGGGGTGACGCTTGGCTGAACTTCGGCTTCCCGAGAACTCCCGCGTCACGGAAGGGAAGACCTTCCCCGCGCCGGCCGGCGCCAAGGACGTGGTGCGCTTCAAGGTCTATCGCTGGGACCCGGAAGGCGAGGGCAATCCGCATCTCGACACCTTCGAGATCGACCGCGCCGAGTGCGGGCCGATGGTCCTCGACGCGCTCATCAAGATCAAGAACGAGGTCGATTCGACGCTGGCGTTCCGCCGCTCCTGCCGCGAGGGCATCTGCGGCTCCTGCGCGATGAACATCGACGGCGTCAACACGCTCGCCTGCACCAAATTCATCGACGAGGTGAAGGGCGACGTGCGCATCTATCCCTTGCCGCACATGCCGGTGGTGAAGGACCTGGTGCCGGACCTCTCGCAGATCTGGGCGCAATACGCCTCGATCGAGCCCTGGCTCAAATCCGAAACGCCGCCGCCCGAGCGCGAGCGCGTGCAATCGCCCGAGGAGCGCGCGCGCCTCGACGGGCTCTGGGAATGCATCCTCTGCTTCTGCTGCACGACCAGCTGCCCCAGCTATTGGTGGAACGGTGAGCGCTATCTCGGCCCCGCGGTGCTGCTGCAGGCCTATCGCTGGATCGCCGACAGCCGCGACGAGGCGACCGGCGAACGGCTCGACCAGCTCGAGGACCCGTTTCGCCTCTATCGCTGCCACACCATCATGAACTGCACGCGCACCTGCCCCAAGGGCCTCAACCCCGCCAAGGCGATCGCCGAGATCAAGAAGCTGATGGTGGCGCGGCGGTGAGCCGCTGATGCCCGGCACGCTCCTCATCACGGGCGGCAGCCGCGGCATCGGCGCGGCGACGGCGAAGCTCGCCGCGGTCCGTGGCTGGCGCGTCTGCTTCTCCTATGCGCGCGACGAGCGGGCGGCCGCGGAGGTGGCGCGCGCCATCGAAACGGCGGGCGGAGCGGCGCTCGCGGTGCGTGCCGATGTGCGGCGCGAGGCGGAGATCGTCGCTCTCTTCGATGCGGCCGAACGGGCCTTCGGCCCCGTGACGGGCCTCGTCAACAATGCTGGCATCACCGGCCGCATCGCCCCGCTGTCCGAGGCCGCGCCCGAGATGATCCGCGAGGTCGTCGAGACCAACGTGACCGGCGCGATCCTCGCCGCGCGCGAGGCGGTGAAGCGCATGTCCACCGCGCGCGGCGGGCAGGGCGGCGCGATCGTGAACGTCTCCTCGGGCGCCGCCACCCTGGGCAGCCCCGGCGAATATGTGCATTACGCGGCGAGCAAGGGCGCGATCGACACTTTCACCTTGGGACTTGCGCGCGAGGTCGCGCGCGAGGGCATCCGCGTCAACGCCGTCGCGCCCGGCCTCGTGGTGACCGACATCCACGCCGCGGGCGGCGAGCCCGGCCGGCCCGAGCGCCTGGCGCCGACCATCCCGATGGGCCGCCCGGGCAGTCCTGAGGAGATCGCCGAGCCGATCCTCTTCCTCATCTCGCCCGCCGCCTCCTACATCACCGGCGCGGTATTGCGCGTGGCGGGCGGGCGCTAGCCCGAAAGCCCGAGTCCGACCCACCGCGATCGGCGGTAAGACTCTCCCATGTCCCGGCCCGCGCTCCCGCACCGTCTCGCCCGACGCCACGACATCCCCGCGCTGACGCGGCTCATGGACGCGGCGATCGCCGAGCTCTTGAAGCCCTATCTCGACGAAGCGCAGATCGCAGCCAGCCGCCTCATCATGGGGCTCGACACGCAGCTGATCGAGGACGGCACCTATTTCGTGATCGAGGAGGAGGGCAGCCTCGCCGGCTGCGGCGGCTGGAGCCGGCGCGCCACGCTCTATGGCGGCGACGCAACCGCCGGCCGGAATGCCGCGCTGCTCGACCCGACGAAGGACCCCGCGCGCGTGCGGGCGATGTACACCCATCCCGATTTCACCCGGCGGGGGGTCGGCCGTCTCATCCTGAAGTTCTGCGAGGAGGCGGCGCGGGCGGAGGGCTTCCGCCGCGCCGAGCTGATGGCGACCAAGGCGGGCGAGCCGCTCTACTGCGCCTGCGGCTACGAGCCGATCGAAGCGGTCGTCGAGCGCCCCGGCGGCGTCGAAGTGCCGCTGCTGCGCATGGGCAAGCGCCTCTCGTAGCCCCAGGCGGCTCCGATAATCCTGAAGATGTTTAGGGCAGCTTTCATAGCAGGCCTACGATCCTGTCGTGATGGTCGAGGCACAACCATAGGAGAGGGTCATGACAAAGCTTCAGACGACGCTTGCCCTCCTCGCCTTGCTGCCTGCCGGCTGGGCGTCCGCCCAGGAAGAGCTCAGCGGACAAGCGACGCTCAACGTTACTGAGACAATGACGATCAATGTCGGCGACACACCCGATCATCAGATGTTCTACACGCGCATGGAAGGAACCCTGAAAGCCGAAGGCCCGCTGAACAACGCCCGCTACGAGGTGGTGGAGTTCTTCGACACAGCGCTCCCGAACAACGGGGGCTACAAGACCTTCACCCTCGCAGATGGCTCCAAGATCTTCGCGCGCTATGAGGTGACGGAGCCCGGTTCAACGCCGAAAGGGACGATCAAACTGACGGGGGGAACCGAGAGATATGCGGGGATCAGCGGCACCGGCTCGTTCCAGGGCAAGTTCAATGAGGGCTTCACCGTGCTCGAGGACACGATCGAGGTCGAGTACACGATGAAATAGATCGCCGGGGCTCTTCGCCGTCGCGGCGGAGGGCCCCCTGCATCCCGGCCTGTCTGCATCAGCTTTCCGTGGTCCACGCTAGCGGAAGCATCCTCAGGCCGTTGGCGGTCCAATCCACACCGGAACCGTAGCGACCAGCATCATTCACCCGAATGCGAACTCATGCGTCAAGCCATGCCGTGAGCCTCGATCGTTCTCGAACCAAGCCATCTTGATTGAAGTGGTGAACGCAAAAATGGGCCCATGAATCGTTGAACGTCATTTCCATATCACCAGTGACCGACGTGGTGCCGAGGCCTATTTCCGCGTAGGTAAACTCGAAACTGCCACTGGGACGCGCCAGAGCAATGTGGAACGGTTCGCCGGTGAACTCGTTGACCATCGGCCGGCCGTTGCTCCGCATGACGCCGGGTATCTCTACACTTGCGGTTCTGAGTTCCAAATCGGCCTCGAGATCAATCGGCAGGAACAATGTCTCGCAGAACTCCGAGCATGTGGACGCGAACACGGCGAAAAGATTGCTGAATGGCTCGCATGCCTCGCCTGAGATGATGCTTTCAAGCCCGATCCGTTGAGCTTCATCCGCGCGCTCGTCGATGACGATCTGGCGCCGGCCGCTTCCGTCCTTGATTTCGCCGGGCCACTTGTAGAGCGCCGCCCAATTCAGGCCTGCGAGTCGGGTATCGTTGAAGTGGCCTTCAACGATGTTGCCAACGAAGGCCGACTGGCAATAGCCATGGGTCGTCGGCAAGTTGAACTGGCAACCGCAATTCATGGCGCAATTGCAGTTGTCATAAGTTTCACTCTTGAATAGCCATTGATCAGCCATTTCACTGCCTCCCCGTTCTTAAGGCTGCGCTCGCTACTCCAGCTCGATCGCGCCGTCGATCTCGTGCCGGAGGCCGATCTCCTCGATCACGAGCAGCACCTTGGCCTTGAGCGGCCCTTTCGGCGGCAGGCGCCCTGCCTGCAGGGCGGAGCGCACGGCCTGCTCGATCTCGCGCTGCGAGGTCACGCCGACCTTCTTGAGGAACTTGCGCACCTCCATATTGAAGACATCCTCGTTCATCGCCCTCTCCTCGCGGCTGACGGCCGTTCAGGCGATCTTAACCGCCCGCGCGGCGCTGTTGCCAGCCGGCCCCGCTTGCCTCATAGAATGCCGCCCCGCATGCCCGCCTCCGCGCCGTCCGTTCACATCCCGCAAGGCCCCCTCGCCGCCTATCGCGCGCTTCTGCGCGAGGGGACGATCGATGCCGACCCGGCGCAGGCGCTGGCGGCCGAGAAGCTGCAGGGGCTCGCCAACGCGCTCCGGCATTACCGCCCCAACGGCGGGGGCGGGGGAAGCTGGCGCGATCGGCTCGGCCTTTCGCGGCGGCGCGAGGAGCCGGCCCCGCAGGGGCTCTATCTCTATGGCCCGGTCGGGCGCGGCAAGTCCATGCTGATGGACCTGTTCTTCCGCGCGGTCGCGGTCGAGAAGAAACGGCGCGTGCATTTCCACGCCTTCATGGCCGAGACGCATGACCGGCTGCACCGCCGGCGCGCCGATGGCGGCAACGGCGATCCGGTCGCCTGGCTCGCCGAACGCGTGATGGAGGAGGCCTGGCTGCTCTGCTTCGACGAGTTCCAGGTCACCAACATCGCCGACGCGATGATCCTCGGGCGTCTGTTCGAAGCGCTGTTCGAGCGCGGGCTCGTCGTGGTCGCCACCTCGAACACGCCGCCCGATTCGCTCTATGAGGGCGGGCTGCAGCGCGAGCGGTTCCTGCCCTTCATCGCCCTCATCAAGGACAAGCTCGACCTGCTCGCGCTGGAAGGGCCGGTCGATTACCGCCGCCGGCGCCTTCAGGAGATGCCGCTCTATTTCACCCCGCTCGGGCCGGAGGCGCATGCCGCGCTCGGCCGGGCCTGGGATCGCCTGACGGACGGGGCTGAGGGCATCCCGCGCACGCTCGCGGTCAAGGGCCGGACCTTGACCGTGCCGCGCTCGACCAACGGCGTGGCATGGGTGGGCTTTTCCGACTGGTGCGAGCAGCCCTTGGGCGCGGAGGATTATCTGGCGCTGGCGCGCCGCTTCCCGACGGTCATCCTCGAAGGCGTGAAGGTGATGTCGGGGCCGGACGGCCGCGATCCCGCCCGCCGCTTCGTCGCGCTCATCGATTCTCTCTACGAGATGAAGACCAAGCTGGTGGCCTCCGCCGCGGCCCCGCCCGACGCGCTCTGCACCGATCCGAAGATCCCGGAGTTCCGCCGCGCCGCCTCGCGCCTGCACGAGATGCAGTCGCCGGACTACCTCAACGCGCCGCATGCCGAGCGCGGATAGGCGGCCGGAGCCGATGTCGCAGGACGAGATCGTGTTCCGGAAGTCGCCGGCGAGGCCGATCGCCGCCAGCCTCGCCTGCTTCATTTTTGCGATGGCGGCGGCGATCGCGGTGCGGCAGGAGTCCTCCACCGCGCGCGCTGTGCTCCTCGCGGGCTTCGTGCTGGGCGGGCTCTATTTCGCCGTCATGGGGCTCGCGGTCGCCAGGGACCGCAGCGACACGCTGCGCCTGGATCCTCTCGGCTTCTCCTTCCGGGATCACGGCCTGGAGCGGCGGGTCTATTGGCGGGACGTCGCGAGCGCCTTCCGCCCGCTGCGGCTGTTCCATCAGACCGTCATCGCCTGGACCACCGACGGGTCCGATCCGCCCAAGGGCTTCTATGGATACCTGTCGCGCGCGGGGACGGGCACCGTTGAGACCATGCCCGGCGATTACCACTGGAGCCCTTATCTGCTGGCGCGGCATATGAACCGGGCGCGTGCGCGCACTATTGCCGAGGGCCGGGTTTCGGGATAAATCGCGCCTCGTATCGCATCCGGTTTCGAGCGCCTCGCAAAGGAATTCACATGGCACGCAACAAGATCGCCCTGGTCGGCGCCGGCCAGATCGGCGGCACCCTCGCCCTGCTCTCCGGCCTGAAGGAGCTGGGGGACGTGACCCTCGTCGACATCGTCGAGGGCGTGCCGCAGGGCAAGGGCCTCGACATCGCGCAGTCCTCGGCCATCGAGGGCTGGGATGCGGCGGTCTCAGGCTCGAACGACATGAAGGCGATCAAGGGCGCGGACGTCGTCATCGTCACCGCCGGCGTGCCGCGCAAGCCCGGCATGAGCCGCGACGACCTGATCGGCATCAACACCAAGGTCATGGCGGAGGCGGGCCGCGCCATCGCGCGCCACGCGCCCAAGGCCTTCACGATCGTCATCACCAACCCGCTCGACGCCATGGTCTGGGTGCTGCGCGAGGCCTCGGGCCTGCCGGCCGAGCGCGTGGTCGGCATGGCCGGCGTGCTCGACACCGCGCGCTTCCGCTATTTCCTGGCCGAGGAGCTCCGGGTGTCGGTCGAGGACGTGACCGCCTTCGTGCTGGGCGGCCATGGCGACACCATGGTGCCGCTGACCCGCTACTCCACCGTCGCCGGCATACCCTTGCCCGACCTCGTCAAGCTCGGCTGGACCTCCAAGGAGCGGCTCGACCAGATCGTGCAGCGCACCCGCGACGGCGGGGCCGAGATCGTCGGCCTCCTGAAGACCGGCTCGGCCTTCTACGCGCCCGCCGCCGCCGCCATCCAGATGGCCGAGGCCTATCTGAAGGACAAGAAGCGGGTGCTGCCCTGCGCGGCCTATCTGACCGGCCAGTACGGGGTGGACGGGCTCTATGTCGGCGTTCCCGTCGTGATCGGCGCGGGCGGGGTCGAGCGCATCGTCGAGATCGAGCTGAACAAGGCCGAACGGGCGGCCTTCGAGAAGTCCGTCGGCGCGGTCCGCGGCCTTGTCGAGGTCGCCTCGCGCATGCTGAAGGAGGCCTCGCCCGCCCCCCAGGGCCGCGCGCCCGCCTAGCCCGCCGCGGCCCCCCGAGTTGCACTTGGGACGCAGTCTGATATAAGTCGGCCCGAGTCCTGCCGAGCCGCCCGCCCGGGTGGTCCTGGAGGGCTATCGGGCCGGCGCCGGGGCCCATTGTTCATTCGAAACCAGGGCGGGTCGATGAACATCCACGAATACCAGGCCAAGCGGCTGCTTGCGCGGTTCGGCGTGCCTATTCCTGAGGGCAGGGTCGCCTACACGGCCGAGGAGGCCGCCGCCGCCGCGCGCGCCATTCCCGGCCCCGCCTGGTACGTCAAGCCGCAGCGGCTCGGATCGGAGGAGGCCGCGGTCGTCTATGCGACCACCCCCGAAGCGGTCGCCGCGGCCGCCGACCGCATGCTGGCAACCGGACCCGCCGGCGCGGGCGCGACCCGGGTCCTGGTCGAGGAGGCGCTGCCCGAGGGCAAGGCCTTCGCCCTCGTCATCGGCGTCGATCCCGAGGCCGGGCGCATCGCCTGCTGGGTTGGCTCCAGCCTGGGCTCGAACCGTCCCGCCGCGGCGCGCCCGGATCTCGACCGGCTCCTGATCGATCCGGCCCTGGGCCTGCACCCCCATCATGCACGCAGGCTGGCGGCTCGGCTCGGGCTCGCGGGCGCCGAGGCGGCGGCCTTCGGGCGCTGCCTGGGCGCGCTCTATGAGGCGGTCATGGCCCTGGACGCCGTCCGGATCGAGATCGACCCCTTGGTGACGCATGAGCATCGCGGCGTCGTCGCCGTCGGCCTTGCCATGGCGGTCGACGACTGCGCGCTCTACCGCCAGCCGGAGATGCAGGCCCTTCGGGCCGACGGCGAGGAGGACGAGACCCTGCGCGAGGCGGAGCGCAACGGCCTGAATTACCTGCGCATGAAGGGCTCGATCGGGTGCCTGGCCAACGGCGCGGGGCTGGCCATGGCGACCATGGACAGCGTGCGCAGCCATGGCGAGATCGGAAGAG
>JAREAF010000016.1 GCA_029240475.1 Rhodospirillales bacterium
CCTCACCTTCCCCGGCCGGCTCAGGAAGGCGGCGGCCCGTCTGCGATTGATAGACCAACTGAAGTCTTGAGAGGTTTCTATGCCGCCGGCGCTGTTTGACGTTGGCTGCATATTTCTTGATCCGATTAGCGCAGGTTAGTGAAGTTTCTGCCGCTTGAAGCGCATAGTACATGCTTCCTCAACGCCTCCAACCGCAAAGGCACCCTGCGTGAAAAACGAATCTTCCGAAATCGAAAGGGCGTCCGGGCTTGCAGCGCTATCCATCTGCGAATCTCTGCTTACCTCCTTGCAGGAACTCAGGATTATTGGCGAGCAGGAGATTGCTGGAATTCTGAAGGACGCTTCAGCGGCTCACCACGAAGCATCAGCCGCCGACGATTCAACCGCGCACCGCGATGCCGCAGCCGTGATCGATCGCTTGATCATTGGGAAAAACTCAATCCGGCACCTGTGATCTACGACGGACCAGGGCCGGGGATACGCAATGACATGGAGTTAAGGAGCAACATGATGAACAGGGCCCAGCAATTTTTCGGAGAAGTGCGGCAGATGGTTAAGCGCTTGGAGCAACAGATCTCGAAGCGCCGCACGGAAGAGCCGACCACCCGTCCCCTGACGAGTGCGGCGGCGGACCAGGCGAACGCGACCGAGGCGCGACCGGTCGTCCCGTTGGAGACCCGGAGCACCTCAGCCCCTCGTTCGAGTAGCGGGTCGGAATGATTTGCTGCTTTGCGACGAACTGGAGCTTCCACTGTGTCGCTCGGTGCTAAGCCCAGCTTGCAGCCAGTGAGGCAAAGGGCGAAGAGCTTGCGCCGGGCGTCCGCTGGAGAGAGTTGAGCGAGGTCCAACGCCGAACGGAGGCTGCTTTATTGTGCAAACAATTGTACTGGCATTTACAGTCGGCGTGCTTTTCCTGTCGGCGGCAGTTATGCTCTTTCGCTACGCCTCCGCTAAGGTCTGCATACCCGATTCTATTGTGGGTGCATCCCGCCTCGCACAGAACGTCCTAGTCGTTGCTGTGCTTGCGCTGGGATCACTGGGTGTTGCGTTTCTCTGGATGTCAGTTGCCGTAATTCCTTAGCCCCACACCAGGTACGGCGGAACCAAAGGAGACCTAAGTGCAGACGATGATACTGGAGCTTACTGTCGGAGCGCTTTGTCTTTTCACATCAGCTTTGCTGTTCAGATACACCTACGTCAAAATTCGCGCGCCCGGCTCGACGCTCTTTGTCTCCGACATCATGCAGAACGCTGCGATGCTTGCGGTGCTCATGCTTGCCGTCGTGGGCGTGGCATACATGTCGAGTGTCTTAGTCCCTGACGCGGCGCCCACTTCTTGAGCTGCAATTCGCAAGCGCATGCTCTTTTCAGAAAGGACCAAAAAGGCCCTCCGGTTTGTTATGCATCTCAGAAGACCTGCCGCGTGGGGTAGCTGCTCAAACCCTCCGAGGGGGGGAGGCGAATTGGCGGCCATTCGCCCGCGTCGCAGCCGCACCCCCGCGGGACGCATGGCCTGCGAAATCGATCGCTATCGCCAACCCCAAACGCATGCCTCAAGAATTTTTGATTTCCGCCAGACCCCGGAAGTCGGCCACCAGCGCATAGAGCGCGCGCAGGGCCATGGCCTCCCCGCCCTCGGGGCGGCCGGGGCGGTTGGTCGAATTCCACGCCATCAGGTCGAGATGCACCCAGGGCGTGGTGGGTGACACGAACTCCTGCAGGAAGAGGGCCGCCGTGATCGCGCCGGCGAACGGGCTGTCCCAGATGTTGTTGAGGTCAGCGACCTTGCTCTCGAGCCCGCGCCGGTACGGCTTGTGGAGCGGCAGCCGCCACAAGGGATCGCGCTCGGTCATCCCATGCCGCAGCAGCGCCTCGGCGGTGGCGTCGTGGTTCGAGAACAGCGCCGGCAGCTCCGGCCCCAGCGCCACCCGCGCCGCGCCGGTCAAGGTCGCGCAGTCGATCAGCAGGTCCGGCCCCTCGCGGTCGGCCTCCGCCAGCGCATCGCAGAGGATGAGGCGGCCTTCGGCGTCGGTGTTGCCGACCTCCACGGTCAGCCCCTTGCGCGTGCGCAGCACGTCGAGCGGGCGGAAGGCGTTGCCCGCGATGCTGTTCTCGACCGCCGGGATGAGCAGGCGCAGCCGCACCGGTAGCTGCGCGGCCATGATCATCTGCGCCAGGCCCAGCACATGCGCGGCTCCGCCCATATCCTTCTTCATCAGCTTCATGTTCGAGGCCGATTTGATGTCGAGCCCGCCGGAATCGAAGCACACGCCCTTGCCGACCAGCGTGATCTTCGGCCCCGTGCGGCCCCAGCGCAGGTCGACGAGGCGCGGCGCGCGATCGCTGGCGCGCCCGACCGCGTGGATCGCCGGATAATTCTCCGTCAGCAGCGCTTCGCCGGTGATGGTCGAGACGGCGGCGCCGTGCGCGTTGCCGACGCGCTCGACGGCCTCGGCGAGCTCCGCCGGGCCCATGTCGCCGGCGGGCGTGTTGATGAGGTCGCGCACCAGATAGATCGCCTCGGCCGCGCGGGTCACCGCGCCGCGGTCCGCTCGGTCCGGCCAGGCGAGGCGGGCGAGCGCGCGCTCCTTGGCCTTGTAGCGCCCGAACCCATAGGCGCCGAGCGCCCAGCCCAGCGCCGCGCGTCCCTGCGCCGCCTCGTCGAGCCCGTCCTCGACCAGCCGGTAGGTGCCCTCGGGCAGCGCCGCCGGCAGCCCGCCATAGGGCCAGAGATCGTCCTCCTCGCCGATGCCGAGCAGGACCTCCTGGATGCCGCCCTCCGCGTCCGGGACGAGGCAGGTCTTGCCGCTGGCGGCCTTGAAGCGGTTCGCCTCCACCCAAGCGGCGACGCGCCGCTCCTGACGTGGCAGCCACGCCTTCAGCGCCTCGGGCGTGAGGGGCCGGATGGGGATCGCGGAGGATGCGGGTTCGACCAGATGCTCGATCATGGCGCGGGCGGGTTCTTCTCGAAAGTTGGTGCGCGCGCGAGCATAGCCGCTCCGCCATGGCGCGCCAGCCCCTCCCTTGACGCAGGCACGCCTCCTCCTGTCCCATGCGCCGGCATCAGAAGCAGGGGGACGTCATGGCGGAATTGACGCTGGTCATCGGCAACAAGCAGTTCTCCTCCTGGTCGCTGCGCCCCTGGATCGCGCTGAAGCAGACGGGCCTGCCGTTCCGCGAGGTGCTGGTGCTCTTGCGCCGGCCCGAGACCAAGGCCGAGATCCTGAAATACTCGCCCTCCGGCAAGGTGCCGTACCTGATCGACGGCTCCGTCGGGGTGTGGGACTCGCTCGCCATCCTCGAATATCTGAACGAGCTGAAGCCGGAGGCGCGGCTCTGGCCGGCCGACCGCGCCGCGCGCGCCTTCGCCCGCTCCATCTCCGCGGAGATGCATTCGGGCTTCGCCGCGCTGCGCCAGCATCTCGGCATGGATTTGAAGCGCACGCCGGCGAAGGGCGAGTGGCCGGCCGAGGCGGCCGCCGACATCGAGCGCGTGCAGGCGATCTGGGCCGAGGCCCGCGCGCGCTACGGCTCCGGCGGGCCGTTCCTCTTCGGCCAATTCACCGCCGCCGACGCGATGTATGCGCCGGTGGTGACGCGCTTCCACCGCTATGGCGTGCCGCTGGACCCCGCGCTCGCCGCCTATCGCGACGCGGTGCTCGCGCTTCCGGCGATGCAGGAATGGACGGCGGCCGCGCAGAAGGAGCCTTGAGCGATGCCGCAGCGGACGCTCCTCATCGGCAACCGGGCCTATTCCTCCTGGTCCTTGCGCGGCTGGCTGGCGCTGAAGCAGACCGGCCTCCCCTTCGAGGAGATCCTGATCCCGCTCGACCGGCCCGAGAGCGCGGCGGCGCTCGCCCAGCACTCGCCCTCGCGCCGGGTGCCGGTGCTGATCGAGGGCGGCTCACGCATCTGGGAGACCCTCGCGATCCTCGAGCATCTTGCAGACACGGCGCCGGAAGCGCGGCTCTGGCCGGAGGACCGGGCGCGGCGGGCGCATGCGCGCGCCCTCTCCGCCGAGATGCATTCGGGCTTCGCCAGTCTGCGTCGGCACCTGCCCATGGACCTCAAGCGCGAGCCCGAGCCGCGCGCCTATCCCGAGGAGGTCGCCGCCGAGATCGCCCGCATCGAGGCGATCTGGGCCGAATGCCGCTCCGAGAAACCGAAAGGCGGCTCGTTCCTGTTTGGCGCCTTCGGCGCGGCCGACGCGATGTTCGCGCCGGTGGCCACGCGCTTCCGCAGCTACGCCGCGCCGATCTCGGCCGCGAGCCGGGACTATTGCGAGGCCATCTTCGCCCATCCGCCGATGCGGGAATGGGTGGCGGCGGCCCTCAAGGAGCCGTGGCTAATCGAATATCCGAAGCCCTAAGCAGAGCACCTCTCCCGCTTGCGGGACTTCGCCTCTCCCGCTTGCGGGAGAGGTCGCGAGGACCCGCCAGCGTCCGAGCGGGTGAGGGTAGCCCCGCTTGCTAGAATGCGTATCTGCGGTTCTCAAATGGCTTGGTTCGTGAAGTGACTGCCCGGGCTCGCCGAACGCGCCGTGAGCCGACCGAAGCGGAACGGCGGCCCTGGTCCAGGTTGCGCAGTTCGGGTCTGGGCGTGCGCTTTGTGCGCCAGGAGATGATCAGGCTCGCTTTGATCGACCAGCTGCAGGCAATCTCGCGACCCTCACCCTCCCGGCGCTGACGCGCCGGGCCCCTCCTCTCTCTGCTCCGCGGGAGAAGGGCTATTGCGCACATCCGCCTCTCTCTCCCACTTGCCGAAGAGGGGCTCTTGCCGGGTGCGACGGCGAAGGCTAGGAACGGCCGCATGCGCCTTCGCCTCGCCTTCATGGGAACGCCCGATTTCGCCGTGCCGAGCCTCGCCGCGCTGATTGCGGCCGGCCACGAGATCGCCGCCGTCTATACGCAGCCGCCGCGCCCCGCTGGGCGCGGGCATCGCGAGCGGCCGAGCCCGGTGGCCACGCTCGCCATCGAGCGCGGGATCGAGACGCGCTGGCCGACCAGCCTGCGCGACGCGGAGGCGCAGCGTGCGTTCGCCGAGCTCGGGCTCGATGCTGCGGTGGTGGTCGCCTATGGGCTGCTGCTGCCGAAGCCGATCCTGCAAGCGCCCCGGCTCGGCTGCATCAACCTGCATGCCTCGCTCTTGCCGCGCTGGCGCGGCGCGGCGCCGATCGAGCGCGCCATCCAGGCGGGCGATGCGGAGACCGGCCTCACGCTGATGCAGATGGAGGAGGGGCTCGACGCCGGCCCCATTCTCGCCGCCGAGCCGATGCCCATCCGAGCCGACGAGACCGGCGGCCGCCTGACGCTCAAGCTCGCCGCGCGCGGCGGCGCGCTGCTGCCGGGATGGATGGCCGCTGTCGCGGAAGGCCGGCTCAATCCACGCGCGCAGCCGGCCGAGGGCGTGAGTTACGCGGCCAAGCTCACGCGCGCGGAGGCGCGGCTGGATTGGACCAAGCAGGCGGTCGCGCTCGAGCGGCAGGTGCGCGCCTTCGATCCCTCGCCGGGAAGCTGGTTCCTCTTCGGCGAGGAGCGGATCAAGGTGATCCAGGCGCGGCTGGCCGAAGGCGCGGCCGCGCCCGGGACGGTGGTGGGGCCGGGCCTCGCCATCGCCTGCGGCGCGGGCGCCTTGCGCCTCACCCAAGTGCAGCGGCCCGGCCGCGCACCGATGTCGGACGAGGCGCTGTTGCGCGGCTTTGCGATCCCGCCGGGCGCCGTGTTGCCGTGACCTTCCGCTACAAGCTCACGCTCGAATATGACGGCGGCGGCTTCGTCGGCTGGCAGCGGCAGGCGAACGGGCTCTCGGTGCAGCAGGCGCTGGAGGAGGCGGTCGAGCGCTTCTGCGGCGAGACCGTCGCCTCCGTGGCCGCCGGCCGCACCGATGCCGGGGTGCATGCGACGGGCCAGGTCGCGCAGATCGATCTCACGCGCGAGGTCGGGCCCGGCACGCTGCGCGACGCGCTGAACTTTCATCTGAAACCGCTGCCGGTGTCGGTCCTGTCGGCGGAGCGCGCGCCGGAAGGATTCCATGCGCGCTTCTCGGCGGTGCAGCGGCGCTATCTCTATCGCATCGTCAACCGCCGCGCGCCGCTCGCGCTCGATGCGCGCCGCGCCTGGCGCGTGCCGCAGCCGCTCGACGCCGAGAAGATGCATCGCGCGGCGCAGGCGCTGGTCGGACGCCATGACTTCACCAGCTTTCGCGCCAGCCTCTGCCAGGCCGCCTCGCCGGTGAAGACGCTCGACCTGTTGGAGGTTGCGCGCTGCGGCGAGGAGATCACGATCCGCGCCGAGGCGCGCTCCTTCCTGCATCACCAGGTCCGCAACATGGTCGGCAGCCTGAGATTGGTCGGCGAGGGGCGCTGGTCGGAAGCGGACATCGTGCGCGCGCTGGAAGCGCGCGACCGGTCGGCCGCGGGGCCGACCGCGCCCGCCCATGGGCTCTACCTCATCGAGGTGCGCTACTGAGCGGGGACGCGCACACCGGTTATCTCGCGCCGGATGGGTTCGTCGAGCCGCTGCTCGAGGAGCTGGGCGAGGTCTCGGCCGTGCATGGGCGTCTCCTCCTCGCTGCGGGTCCGCCGCGCGCGGCCGCGTGGTCGCAGAATGTGTGGCACGAGCCCATGCGCATCGAGATCGCCTCGATCGGCGATGCCGCCAAGAAGCTGCGCGCGCTTCAGCGGAACTGGGCGCTCTACGATTTCCAGCTGCACCGCCGCGCCGCGCTGATCCAGGCGCAGCTGCCGAAGGTCTCGGCCAAGCCGCTCCGGTTCGGCGAGCCGCCGCCGTCAGCCCCGCTCGGCTCCTGGACATTGCTCGATGCGAACACCATCCTCGCCGCGCCGCGCTGCTCCAGCCCGTTCCCGCATGGCGAAGCGCGCTTCGTCGAGGACCGCACCGGCCCGCCGAGCCGCGCCTATCTCAAGCTCTGGGAGGCGTTCACCTTGCTCGGCCGGAAGCCCGGCCCCGGCGAGCTGTGCCTCGACCTCGGGGCCGCGCCCGGCGGCTGGAGCTGGGCGCTGCAAAAAATGGGTGCGGAGGTGATCAGCGTCGACAAGGCCCCGCTCGACCCGGCGGTCGCGGCGCTGCCCGGCATCGCCCATCTGCGGCAAAGCGCCTTCGCGCTCGATCCGGCTGAGGTCGGGCCGGTCGATTGGCTCTGCTCGGACGTGATCTGCTATCCCGCGCGCCTGCTGGCGCTCGTCCAGCGCTGGCTGGAGTCAGGCCGCGCCCGCAACTATCTCTGCACGATCAAGTTTCAGGGCTCCACCGATCACGCCACCGCCCGCGCCTTCGCTTCGATCCCGGGCGCGCGGCTCATGCATCTCAGCGTCAATAAGCACGAGCTGACCTGGGCCCTCCTGCGCTGAGGGGCCCTTCAGGCGTCCTCTTCGGGCGCTTCCAGATCTGCTTTCAGCAGCTCATGGACCGCCGCCACGCGCGCCGTCATCGGCTTGGCCAGATCGCCGCCGAGATGGTCGTCGGCGGTCAGCCAGTGATAGGCCTCGCTGACTTCGGCCACCGTCGCTTGCGTGGCAAGGATGTCGAGGACGAGCCGCTCCTCGGCATGGCCGATGATGTCGGTCACGTCGCGCGCCGTTGCGGGGCGGTCGGAAGAGACTGCAGGGTTGGGCATCGCGACCCCCTTTCTGGTGCGACGAAACAAGAACGTCTCCATCGCGCATCAGTTCGGCGTCAGCTCAGTCCCAAAGCGCGGCGCCCGGCAGATGCCGCCGCGCGCGGGCGGCCTCCTCGGGCTTGAGTCCGTCGGCCTGGGCGAAGGCGACCAGCAGCCGCTCGTCCGAAAGCAGATGGTCCAGCACGCCGCCGAGGAGGGCGGGATCCGCGGCCCGGCTGCGCAGCTCCCCGGGACCGATGCCGCTCAGGGCCAGGAAGCGGCCGAGCCGTTCGGGATCCTCGGCGAGGAAGGCAAGGGCGCGCAAGGCGAGCGCCTCGGCGGCTTCGCGGGCTGCGGCGGGATCGCTGCGCTTCAAGCGGTGCTCCGGGCGGGGACGATGCGTTGGCTGACCATCCTGAGCACAAGATAACCGGCAATGCCAGAAAGCGCCGAGCCGGTCAGCACGCCCAGGCGCACCGGCGCCGCGTAGGAGGCGAGATCGAAGGCCAGCGTGCCGATGAAGAGGCTCATGGTGAAGCCGATCCCGGCCAGCATGCAGGTGCCGTAGAGCAGGCCCCAGTCCGCGCCTTCGGGCATCCGGGACCAGCCCGCCCGGATCGCCAGCCAGGCCGCGCCGAAGGCGCCGATCTGCTTGCCGATAAAGAGGCCCAGTGTGATACCCAGCGGCACGCCCGCGAACAGATGCGCGACGGTGATGCCGGCGAAGGACACGCCCGCATTGGCGAAGGCGAAGGCCGGCATCACCAGGAAGGCCACCCACGGATGGAGCACATGCTCCAGTTCGCGCAGTGGCGAGCGGCCCGCCTCGTCTTCCCGGATCGGGATGGCCAGCGCGACCGCCACTCCGGCGAGCGTGGCGTGGACTCCCGACTCCAGCACGAACAGCCACAGCGCGGTCCCGAGCAGCATGTAAGGGGCTATGCGCGTCACCCCGCCTCGGTTCAGGGCGAGCAGGCACAGCATGACGCCCGCCGCCAGCCCGAGCGACCACAGCGACAGCTCGCCTGAATAGAACAGCGCGATGATCACGATCGCGCCGAGATCGTCGATGATCGCCAGCGCGACCAGGAACACCTTCAGCGAGGGCGGAATGCGATTGCCGAGCAGGGCCAGGACGCCGAGCGCGAATGCGATGTCGGTGGCGGCCGGGATCGCCCAGCCGTGCAGGGCGACGGGATCGCGGAGATTGACGGCCGCATAGATCAGCGCCGGAACCAGCATTCCGCCCAAGGCTGCAACGCAGGGCAGCATCGCCTGCTGGCGCGTCGAGAGCTCCCCTTCCGCCAGCTCGCGCTTGATCTCCAGCCCGACCAGCAGGAAGAACACCGCCATCAGCCCGTCATTGATCCAGAGCAGCGAAGGCTTCTGTAGCTCGAAATCGCCGATCCGCACGCCGACGGGCAGGTCCAGGAAGGCTCCGTACAAGCCGGCCAGGGGAGAATTGGCCGCGATCAGGGCCAGCGCAGCCGTGGCGAGCAGCAGCACGCCGGAAGCCGCCTCGGTCCGGATGAACGAGGCAATCGAATCGCGCAGCCGCAAGATCACCGTTCGCCGCCCTCGCAGGAAAGGGGTGTCCCAGCCCTATCTAGCCGCCGGGGCATGGATTCCAACGCGCAATCGCAGACTGCCGCTCGATTTTGCAACGCGAGATGCCGGGCTGGCGTTGGCGCAGGTGCGGAGGATGAAAGTTAACCACCAGTAAACCTTTGCGTAAGGAAGCTTAAGGCCTGTCCTTACCATCCTTGTTTCGCTGCGCGTGCGCAGCTATAGTGGCCCGTGTTGCTGCAGTGCAATAACACTTTTGGTCGGGGTGCCATGAACCAGATCTCCCCTTCGAGCGGCCAGCCGGGCGGGCTCGACGGCTATTTCCTCGAGGATCTCCAGCCGGGCATGACCGCCTCCTATGCCCGCACCGTCACCGAAGCCGACGTGATCCTGTTCGCGGGCGTCTCCGGCGACCAGAATCCGGTGCATCTCAATCAGGAGTTCGCGGAAGGCACCCGGTTCAAGGGGCGCATCGCCCACGGGATGCTGACGGCCAGCTTCATCTCGACGGTGCTCGGCAACAAGCTGCCCGGGCCGGGCTGCATCTATGTCAGCCAGAACCTGAAATTCAAGGCGCCGGTCCGCGCGGGCGACACGGTCCATACCCGCGTCGTGGTGCTGGAAGTGGACCAGGCCAAGAGCCGGGTGCGCCTGGAGACGGTCTGCCGGGTCGGGGATGTGACTGTGATCGAGGGCGAGGCCGTGCTGATGGTGCCCCGGCGTCTCGCGGCGGCCGCCGAGTAGCGCCTCCTAACCTCTCACGCCGGGTTTCTCGCGGCCGGACTTGGCCAGCGAGCGCCGGGCGGCGGCCTGCACCAGCAGGAACAGGTCGCGCCGCATGCCGTCGTTGCGGATGGCGCGGAAGCTCTGGATCATTTCGATCACCTCCGGGGCATCGCTCGCCCCGCTCGCGGCCGGCGCGCCTTCCAGGAGATATCCGGGACCCACCCCGAGCCGCAGCGACAGCGCCAGGAGCTGCCGGGGGCTGAGGCGGCTGCTGCCCCGCTCGAACCGGCGCAGCTGCTGCTCGCTGAGCCCGAGGACCGCCGCGAGTTGCGCTTGGGTCAGGGCGAGGGCGCGCCGCCTCTGGCGGATGCGCTCGCCGACATAGCTGTCCACCGGATCGGGGATCCGCTTGCGCCCCTTCCCCATCTTTTCCTCCTCCACTTCCCTGATCTGGTCCCGGCCATCACCGGCGCCCCTCCGCGAACCGCGTCGTCGGGGCCAGGCTCGGCCGGCGCGTGTCGGGCCGGCGCCTCAGCGCCCAGGCGACGCCGGCGAGCCCGCAGCCGATCAGAAGGCCCACGCCCTGCGCGTCGGTGGAGCCCTCAAGGCCGATCGCCTCGGTGCGCGTCACGGCCCAGGCAAGCCAGGCGCCGGCGATCTCGCCCAAGGCCGCCGCAACCATCGCCAACGCGAAGATCCTGCGCCGCTGGTCCGGCGCGGCGCGCTCGGACAGCTCCAGTTGCGCGACCGGCATGGCCAGGCATTCGGCCAGGGCGAACACCGCCAGCCCCAGCAGGACCAGCGGCAGCGAGCCCGTGAAGGCGAGCACCAGCCCGATTCCGGCCGAAAGCGCCACGAGGCCGTGAACCCGTCCGCGCGGCAGGTGCGAGAACAGCGGCATGAGGGCCAGCTGCACTGCGATCACGGCCAGCCCCTCGGCGCTGAGCAGGGCGTTGCGCCAGGCGCCGAGCGCGGGGTTCACGGTCGCGTAGAGCACCAGGGCGGCGATGAGGAAACCCACGGCGGCGTAGGAGAGCAGCGTCTGGCAGAACAGCAGCCACAGGCTCCATCCCAGGCCGCGCGCGGCGCTCAGGAGACCGCCTGCGGCCTCGGCCGCGAGCGGCGCCGACCTGCGGGCGGGGACCAGCCGAAGCGCCACCAGCCCCGCCCCCAGCTCAAGCGCGGTCACCGCGAGGACGCCGGCGGCCACGAGCTCCATGCGGATCGCCACCTCGGCCAAGAGCGGCCCGAGCACGAACGCGAGGTTCATCGCCAGGAACAGCGCCTGGAAGGCCAGCGCCTGGGCGTGCCCCCTGGTCTCGTCGGCGATCACGGCGCGCACGGCCGGCCGCAGCGTACCGGTGCCCGCGCCGGCAAGGACCGCAAAGCACCACAGGCTCGCGGGCGCGGGCAGCGCCAGGATGGCGGCGAAGGCCGCCGCCTTGAGCAACGAGGAGCCGAGCAGCAGCCGCGCGTTGTCCGCGCGCGGCGCCAATGCGGGCAGGATCAGCGACAGCAGCAGCGAGGCGCCGAGCCGAAGCGACAGCGCCAGCGCCACGTCGCGCGCAACGGTCATCGGCTCCCCGCCATGCAGCACCGGCAAGAGCGGGATGATGAAGATCGAATCCAGGTTGGTGACGAACATGTAGCCGACGGCGACGAGCGCCGCCGGCCGCGCCCTCAGCCTGGCGAGCCCGCGCATGCTCATCCCGCCCGCCTCAGCTCGGGCCTCGGCGCCCGCTCCAGCGCGCCAAGCCGGTCGTACAGATATTCGGTGACGTAGAGATCCAGCGCCGGCAGCCCGATGCAGCTCACATGAACGGGGCGCCCGGCCTCCCAGGCGGGGTGGACCATCTCCTGGGCGAGGCTGCGGATCGGCGCCGCCGCCATGGACTCCCCGCGCCGCGAGAAGTGAAGCGAGAGGCTCTGCACGTTTCGATGCGCGACCGAGGCGACGCCGTCGCAATAGACGAGCCCGTCCGCGAGCACCGGCTCGATGTAGCTCCCGGGGAGCTCGTCGCCGCCAAGGAGCAGGGTGGTGATCCCCGGCGGGATCTCCTCCGCCGCGACGACCGGCCCGCGCGCGGTGGTCGCGGTGATCAAGAGGTCGGCCTGGGCGAGCGCGCCGCGATCCTGCGCGGCCGCGAGCTCGATTGAGATGGTCCCGCGGAGCCGCTCGACCAGAGCGGCCGAGCTGCCATGATGGCGCGACAGCAAGGTGATGCGCTCGATCCGCCCGGCATGGCTGGCGCCCAGGCAGCGGATCACGGCCTCGGCGACCCGGCCGGCGCCGACGATCGCCACCCGTCCCGCTCCGCGCGGGGCATAGAACAGATCGGCCGCGATGGAAGCGTAGGCTCCCGTGCGCACGGCCGAGATGTCGGTGCCGTCCATCATCGCCAGCGGCAGCATGGTCAGCTTGTCGAAGAGGAGGATGGTCGAGCGCGAGCGCGGCAGGCCCAGGCAGCGGTTATAGGCGTTTGCGCCGACGATCTTCACCGCGCCGTGGCGCCGGTTGACGCTCACCAGCGCGCTCAGCTTCCAGTCGAGATCTTCCGATGCGAGGTCGAAGCCGCTGCGCTCGGGATCGGCGAAGTCGCGGATGTCCTCGTCGCGCGGGGTGACGGTGGCCTTGGCCCCCGCCGCATGTCCGGCCTCGAGGTCGAGCAGAGCCCGCCGGACGGCGGAGATCATACCGGGGTGGTCAGTGCCGAGGCCGGCGCGCCAGAGTTGATCCTGGTCGAGCACGACCGGCGAGGTGGGGATGCGCATGGGAGCCTGGCCTTTCCTTCGGGTTTGCAAAAGCGCCGCAGACGATCCGCATAACCCCGCAACTTCGATTTGACTAACGGCAAGGTATTACGTCCAATGCCTTTTCACGTGGACTTCATACCGTTTTGTTATGGCGTGGATGAAACCCAGACAGCTCGAAGCCTTCCGCGCGGTCATGCTCACCGGAAGCATCACCGCCGGCGCCAACCATCTGCGGCTGAGCCAGCCCGCAGTGACGCGTCTCATCCGCGACCTGGAGCGCAGCCTCGGGCTGACGCTGTTCGAGCGCGACCGGGGCCGCATCCGTCCCACCTCGGCGGCGACGGAACTGTCGCGCGAGGTCGACCGCTGCTTCGTCGGGCTGGACCGCATCGCCAAAGCCGCCGCCGATCTTCGCCAGGGGCGGGCCGGGCGGCTGCGGATCGCCGCCATCCCCACGCTGGCGGTCGGCGTGCTTCCCGAGATCCTGGCGCGGTTCCTGGCCGATCGGCCGCAGCTCGGCGTCGAGCTGATGGACGGCAGCTCCGCCGAGATCGCCGAATGGATCGCCGATGGCGCCTACGATCTCGGCTTCGCCACCGGCGCGGCCGCGCATCCGGCGGTCACCACACACCGGCTTCCCCCGGTGCGCGCCTTCGCCGTGCTGCCGCCCGGGCACCGGCTGGCCCGCCAGGCCACGATCCGCCCGTCCGATCTCGCCGGCGAGGCGCTGATCGCGCCTTATCCCTGGACCCGCCTCAGGAGCCGGCTGGACGAGTCGCTGGCCCGAGCCGGCGTGGAGCCGGAGCTGCGCGTGGAGACCTCGCTCTCGGCGGTCGCGGGAGCGGTGGCGGCGGCGGGAGGAGGGGTGGCCGTCGTGGAGGCCTTCACCGCCGAGCGCTTGCGGGCCATGGGAGCGGAGGTGAGGCCGTTCGGGGACGGCGTCAGGGTCGAATATGCGGTGCTGACCTCCTCTCATCGCAGCCTGTCGGTCGCGGCGGAGGCGTTCCTGAAGGCCGCCTTGCAGTCCTTCAGCCGGCCGCGGCGACAGCGACAGAGGCGGCCGGCCGCCGCACGGGCGCGCGGGGCGGGGGAGACGCCGGCCCAGGGGCCGGCTTGACGCAGCTGCAATCAGGGCTTGCGCCGGCTTTCAAAGTGCTGCAACTAATGTGACCGGCGATCAACCTCAGAAAAAGGCAAAGCCCGATGCCAAAGCCGCGTCCCGAAGAAGCACCCGATCCCGTCGACATCTTCGTCGGCCGCCAGATCCGCCGCCGGCGGCTGGAACTGGGCCTGAGCCAGACCGCGCTCGGCAGAGTCCTGGGCGTCAGTTTTCAGCAGGTGCAGAAATATGAGCGGGGCGACAATCGCGTCGCGCCGCGCCGCCTTCTCGAGCTGGCCAAGCTGCTGAAGGTCCCCGTGACCTACTTTCTCGAAGGCGCGCTGCCCGGCGTCGAGACCGGCGGCGACCGCGACCGCGAGCCGGGGCTGCTCGACGATCCGCGCACCCTTCAGCTGGTCCGCTACTATCACAAGATCGACGATCCCGAGCTGCGCCAGCGCGTGTTCCTCCTGATCAAATCCGCCGGCTCGGTCGATTGGAGCCGCCCGAAGGGCGCCGCCGCCGGCGCGTCCCGGCGCGGGGCGGGGCAGGGGCGCCGCGGCCGCAGCGCTTCGATGACCAAGTAGGCGGAGGCCGGTTCCCGAAGGGCGGGGCCCGCGGCCCCGGGCCGGCTTGGCGCTGGCCATGGCGCGGCCCCAAGCCTTATTGTCCGGCGCCTTGGCTTTTCCAGGATCCTCGACCAGCGCCGTGACCGGTCCGCGCATCTTCCGCCACTCCTCGGGACTGCCTCCGGATGCGCGCGGCTCGGCGGTGGCGATCGGCAATTTCGACGGCGTCCATCTCGGCCATCAGGCCGTGATCGGCGCGGCGGTGGAGAGGGCGCGCGCGCTCGGGGTTCCGCCGGCGGTGCTGACCTTCGAGCCGCATCCCCGCATGCTCTTCAAGCCCGATTCCGAGCCGTTCCGGCTGACGCCGCTCAGGCCCAAGGCGCACGCGATCGAAGCGCTCGGTGTCGAGGTGCTGATCGTCCTGGCCTTCGACCGGGCGCTCTCCGAGAAGAGCGCTGAAGCGTTCGTCGAGGACGTGCTGGTGACCGGAATGGCGGCGACGCATGTCGTGGTCGGGTCCGATTTCGTGTTCGGGCACGACCGCCTCGGCACGGTCGACCGGCTGGCGGAGATGGGCGACCGGCTGGGTTTCACGGTCACCGCGCTCCAGCCCGTCGCCGGCGCGGACGGCACCGTCTATTCCTCGACTGCCGTGCGGCAGGCGCTGAAGGCCGGCGCGCCGCGCCGCGCGGCCGCGCTGCTCGGCCGGGCCTGGGAGATCGAGGGCCGGGTCGAGCATGGCGATGCGCGCGGACGCCAGCTCGGCTTCCCGACCGCGAATGTCGGCCTGGGCGATTACCTGAGGCCCGCCTTCGGGGTCTATGCGGTCGAGGCCGGGATCGACCACGGCGCCGCGACCGAGTGGCACCGAGGCGTCGCCAATCTCGGCCGGCGGCCGACGGTGGCCGGTCTCGTCGAACGGCTGGAGGTGCATCTGTTCGATTTCGACGGCGAT
>JAREAF010000280.1 GCA_029240475.1 Rhodospirillales bacterium
CTTCGACTACCACCTCGACGGCTATGAGGAGGGCGAGCTGGTCAAGCTCTCGATCCTCGTCAATGGCGAGCCGGTGGACGCGCTCGCCTGCATCGTCCATCGCAGCCAGGCCGAATCGCGCGGCCGGGCGCTCTGCGCGCGCCTCAAGGACCTGATCCCGCGCCAGCTCTTCAAGATCGCGATCCAGGCCGCCATCGGCGGGCGGGTCATCGCCCGCGAGACGGTGAGCGCGCTGCGCAAGGACGTCACCGCCAAATGCTATGGCGGCGACATCACGCGCAAGCGCAAGCTCCTGGAGAAGCAGAAGGAGGGCAAGAAGAAGATGCGCCAATACGGGAATGTCGAGATCCCGCAATCGGCCTTCCTCGCCGCCCTCCGCATGAATCAGGATTAGAGAGGCTCAGCCCTCTTTTTCGACGACGGGCCTGCGCCCCTTGCCGATCGGCACGACCAGGAGGATGAGCGCGGGCAGTCCCAGAACCGCCCAGGCCGGCCAGCGCAGGACCGTGAGGATCACCGGGTCCCAGAGCGGCGGCCAGACATAGCGCTCGATGACCGCCTGCGTCAGGTTGAGCGAGGAAGGGTCGAGCTTGAACCACATCTGGCCCAGCGGCAGGGGGATGAACCGCCCGCTCTGCGCCCAAAGCTGAAACTGCCAGGCCGCGGCGAGCAGTGCGCCGGCCAGCAGCAAGAAGCCCAGAATCCGTACGACAACACGCATCGGCCGCTTCCCCCTCGCGCGGCGCCCACCCGGCCCGGAAGGATAGGCTTTCTGGAACTGGCGCAGCAACATCCGAAAAGGAGGCGGCGAGCAAAAGCGGAGTAAATTACTAGGCGAAGGCGCGAGGCGCCCGAGCGGCCCAGGCTTGACCTTTGGCCTCGTCCTCGGGAGCTATAGCCGCCATCGTCCGACGCCACCCCGGTCCGCCAGCGCCATGCCGTACGCCTCTCTGCGCGAATTCCTGACGCGGCTCGAAGCCGCCGGCCGGCTGGTCCGGGTGCGCGAGCCGGTCTCGCCCGTGCTCGAAATGACCGAGATCCAGACCCGGCTCCTCGCCGAGGGCGGGCCGGCGGTGCTGTTCGAAAACGTCGTCGGCGAGGGCGGCCGCCGCTATCCCATGCCGGTGCTGGTCAATCTGTTCGGCACGGTCGAGCGGGTCGCCTGGGGGATGGAGCGCGAGCCGCACCAGCTGCGCGAGGTGGGGCAGACCCTGGCCTTCCTGAAGCAGCCCGAGCCGCCCGGCGGCTGGCGTGAGGCCTTCGAGATGCTGCCGCTGCTTAGATCCGTGCTGGCGATGAAGCCGAAGACCGTCGGCTCGGGGCCCGCTCAGGAGGTGGTGGAGGAGGGGGCCGCCATCGATCTTTCCGGCCTGCCGATCCAAACCTGCTGGCCGGGCGAGCCCGCCCCGCTCATCACCTGGCCCCTGGTCGTGACCAAAGGGCCGGGAAGGGCGCGCGAGGACGATTTCAACCTCGGCATCTACCGGATGCAGGTGATCGGCCGCAACCAGACGCTGATGCGGTGGCTCAAGCATCGCGGCGGCGCGCAGCATCACCGGCGCTGGAAGGAGAGCCGGCGCGAGCCCTTGCCTGCGGCGGCGGTGATCGGGGCGGATCCCGCGACCATTCTCGCCGCCGTCACGCCGGTGCCGGACACGCTCTCCGAATATCAGTTCGCCGGGCTGTTGCGCGGCAGGAAGGTCGAGCTGGTCGAGTGCCGCACGGTGCCGCTGAAGGTGCCCGCGACCGCCGAGATCGTGCTCGAAGGGACGGTCAGCCTCGAGGACTACCGGGACGAGGGCCCCTATGGCGATCACACCGGCTATTACAACGCCGTCGAGCCCTTCCCCGTCTTCACGGTCAGCGCGATCACGCGAAGGCAGGATCCCATCTATCTCTCGACCTTCACCGGCCGCCCGCCCGACGAGCCCTCGGTGCTGGGGCAAGCGCTGAACGAGGTCTTCATCCCGCTCTTGACGCAGCAGTTTCCCGAGATCGTCGATTTCTGGCTGCCGCCCGAGGCCTGCTCCTATCGCATCGCCGTGATCTCCATGCGCAAGGCCTATCCGGGCCATGCCAAGCGCGTGATGTTCGGCGTCTGGTCCTATTTGCGGCAGTTCATGTACACCAAGATCCTCATCGTCGTGGACGAGGACATCGACGCGCGCGACTGGAAGGACGTGATGTGGGCGGTCTCCACGCGCATGGACCCGGTCCGCGACATCACCATGGTCGAGAACACGCCGATCGACTATCTCGACTTCGCCAGCCCGGAATCGGGCCTCGGCGGCAAGATCGGCCTCGACGCCACCAACAAGCTCCCGCCCGAGACGAAGCGCGACTGGGGCCGCAAGATCGCGATGGATCCGCGCATCGTCGAGCTGGTGACAGAGAAATGGCCGCGACTTGGCCTCCCCGGTTCGGGCAAGCCGATCTGGGGATAGGCCCGGCCGAGACGATCCGCTTGAGAGGCGAGGCGGAGGCCATGGCCATCCGCGGGCAGGCCGAGGCGCTGCGGCAGAATCCGAACCTCATCGAGCTGCGCAAGGTCGAGCGCTGGGACGGCTCCGTGCCGCAATGGAACGGCACCGGGCCTTTGCCCCTGCTCAACTTGAGCGGTGGACCGCTTCCCGCGCAGCCCGCCAACTAGGCCGCGCGGTCAGGCACACTCTCGCACGCGGGCGCAGCCCCTGTAGGCTTCGCCCGTCCTGTGCCGCCAAGCGAGGTCCTGCGCCCGCCTTGTCTCGCGCTTGCGGATCTGAAGCTCAGCAGGCCGGGACGCCGTCGCGCACGCGGTCGGCGTGCCGCATGCGGTTGGTGATCATCCGCCGATGAAGTAACTGGACGGCGTTGCTCCCGGTCCGCTCAAAGAGGAAGGGCAGCACCGCATGGACGAAGCAGGCCAGCGAGGCGAGGAAAAGGCGTGTTCCGAAGCCGGCCGCCACCCCCATATGCTCCGTATAGCTCTCGCCGACAATCGCGGGATGGCGCGTGAACAGCTCCGAAAGCATGGGGGGGCTCCTCGCTCAGGAAATTCTTGAACCGAAAGATAGCTCCGGTCGGCAGAAAATTGCGCCTAAATTTCTGGCGCAAAATGCAGGATCCGTGGTCTTATTTGCTCCAATCAGGGAGCTTAGGAGCATTAACTTGCTAGACCGAATTGATTGCAAGATTCTGAATCTCCTGCAGGAGGATGCCGGCCTGCCCGTCGCGACGATTGCCGAGCGGGTGGGGCTGACCTCGACGCCCTGCTGGCGACGAATCCAGAAGCTCGAGGAAGCGGGCGTCATCCGGCGCCGCGTGGCGCTGCTCGACCGCGAGAAGCTCAATCTCGGCGCCACGGTCTTCGTGGCCGTACGGACCAATCAGCACAACATGGCCTGGTACGAGCGTTTCGCGCGCGCGGTGGAGGAGATCGAGGAGATCGTCGGCTTTTATCGGATGAGCGGCGACGTCGATTATCTGCTCCACATCGTGGTGCCGGACATCGCCGGCTATGATCGCGTCTACAAGCGTCTCATCGCGAAGATCGAACTGAGCGACGTCAGCTCGACCTTCGCGATGGAGGTGATCAAGCAGACGACGCGGCTGCCGCTGGCCTATGCGGATTGACCGGCGCCGAGGCGCGCGATCCGGGTTGCGTCGGCCGCCGTTCCCTGCAAGGCTTCTCAGGTCGCATTCCCATGCATTGCCGGAAAGGCCTTGCCGGTGGCCGAGCTGGATCTGCTGTCCGACCTCATCGCCGCGGCACGCCGCGCGGGCGCCGATGCCGCCGACGCGCTGCATGTCGAGAGCGCGGCTGTGTCGGTGGCGCAGCGGCTCGGCAAGCCGGAGAAGCTGGAGCGCGAGGAGAGTCGCGACCTGGGCCTGCGCGTCTTCGTCGGCCGCCGGCAGGCGGTCGTCTCGACGACCGATCTTGGCCGTGCGGCGCTCGACGCCTTGGTCGAGCGCGCGATCGCCATGGCGCGCACGGTGCCGGAGGACCCTTATTGCGGGCTGGCCGATGCGGGCGAGGTTGCGCGCGAGCTGCCCGAGCTCGACATCGCCGACCCGGTCGAGCCCTCGGCCGAGCAGCTGACGGAGCGCGCGGCGGCGGCCGAGGATGCCGCCCGCGCGGTTCCCGGCGTCACCAATTCCGAAGGGGGCGAGGCCAGCTGGAGCCGCAGCCGGGTCCTGCTCGCGGCGAGCAACGGGTTCACCGGCTCCTATGGCGTGACGCGGCACGGGGTCTCGGCCTCGGTGCTGGCGGGCAGCGGCACGGAAATGGAGCGCGACTACGATTTCTCCTCCGCCATCCATGCCGCGGATCTGGAAGATCCGGTTGCGGTCGGGCGGCGCGCCGGCGAGCGCGCCGTCAAGCGCTTGAACCCGCGCAAGGCGGCGACCATGCGGGCGCCGGTCGTCTACGATCCGCGCGTGGCGGGCGGCATGCTCGGGCACCTGGCGTCCGCGATCAACGGCAGCGGCATCGCGCGCGGCACCTCTTTCCTGAAGGACCGGCTCGGTCAATCCATCTTCCCAAAGGGCGTGACGGTGATCGACGATCCGCATCGCCGGCGCGGCTTGCGTTCCAAGCCGTTCGACGGAGAGGGCGTCGCCAACCGCCGGCGCGCGCTGATCGAGGATGGCGTGCTCACCACCTGGATCCTGGACCTGCGCTCGGCGCGCCAGCTCGGGCTCTCCTCGACCGGCCACGCCTCGCGCGGCACCGGCGGCCCTCCGGGTCCCTCGCCGACCAATCTGTGGCTGGAGCCGGGGCCGGTGACGCAAGCCGAGCTGATCGAGGACATCCTCGAGGGGCTCTATGTCACAGAGCTGATCGGCTTCGGGGTCAACGGCATCACCGGCGACTACAGCCGCGGTGCGGCCGGCTTCCGGATCGAGAATGGCGAGATCGCCCACCCGGTCAGCGAAGTCACCGTCGCCGGCAATCTGATCGAGATGTTCCGGAGCGTCAGCGCGGCCAGCGACCTGACGTTTCGGACCGGCATGGACGCGCCCACCTTGCGCATCGACGGCATGACCATCGCGGGGCGTTAAGCTTTCGCCGTTCTGCCCGGCGGAGCAATTCCTGGACAAGGGCGGGCACCTTCTCCTAAAGATCGCTCGCCCTGGGCGGCCCCGCC
>JAREAF010000281.1 GCA_029240475.1 Rhodospirillales bacterium
GCGGAGACGCGGTCGTGTTGCTCGTGACCTTCCTTCTGGTGAGCGAAAGCGAAAGGCTGGCACGCGTGGAATGCAGGTGGACGCGAACGCTGTTGCAACGCCGTCCCGGGCCGATCATCGTGGGGTGGCAAGACGTGCGCCCGTCGGCCTATTCTTCGCCGCCGCAGAGAGGACACGCAAGCCTCTGGCGCGGCGTTGAGCTCGCGCGAGGTCCCGTGCCAGCCGCACGCGCACGACCACGCGGTGAAGTTGCCATCGCTTCTCCGGTAGTGGAGCCAAATCCTCTCTGAGCGCGTGCTCACTCCCCCATTTTCGCTGGTCATCGCCTCGTCACCGCGGGCCACATCGGGCAGCACGGAGAATGACCCTGCCACCGGGCACAGGCAGGGGCCTACGAGGTTCTCCTCGGCTGGACAGCTGGCGATCTAGCCAGGAGCCCAAGCCAATTCGGCTCCTTCTCTGGCCCGGTTTCAACGCCGCCAAGAAGATTACGATCCTGACCGACACGGACGGCCAGGACCCGGGCGCACCGCTTCGGAGTAGCTTGCCGTTCCGGCGGGCTTATCGGGTCGCATCTGCGCGAAGATTGGCTCTGGTTGTGCACGCTGGAGCATAGTCCACGACAACATGACACTCGCGCCGCACGCCCTCGCACCGGCTGCCGCCATGGCGGGATATAACCCCCGGCTCTCACCCTTGGGCGCCTTCGTTGTAGAGCTGGACCTCGACGAGAAGAGACAGAAGAAGAAAGCTGAAGGATTTTCCGTGAGCGTCGAGGTTGAGAGAGGAATTGACCCCGCCCTCGAGCGCCCCGTGCAGGACGAAGTTGAATCCCTTGAGCTCGTCGAGCTCGTAGCGCCGCACCTCGCCAGTGATGAGGTCCGGAAACGCGTTCTTGATGCGCTCGGCGGTGAGGCTCTCCTTGAGGTCCTCGAAATGGCGTGGGTCGTAGGGCCAGACCGAGATGCTGGAAACGTTGCCCTTGTCGCCGGCCCGTGCCGAGGCGACGTGGCGCAATGGAACCGTGTGCTTCACGCGACCACCATGCTGACCCGGGTGCGGACGAGGTCCCGGTCGACGAATGTCGGCTGCGTCAACACCGTCGGGGTTAGCAGGTTCCGGTAGCCTCCGCCGCCGGCCGGCCCTGCCATGTGGAGGCCGTCGACCTCGGAGAACAGCAGCTCGGCCCAGCCGCGGTCGAAGGTACGCATGGCGAAGCGCAGGCGCACGTCCTCCGAATCCGTGGTGCGGGTCACCCCGGTCGCATGGATGGAGTTCACGCCGATGATATCGAAGCGCATCGGCTCGATGCAGCCGAACTTCCCGGTCATGCGCCGCCTGACGATCTCGCGGGCGAGCTCGGCCCGCTCCTGCGCGCCGGGGCCGGCATAGCTGAACTCCGCCTCCGCCCGGAAGCCGCCGCCGAAAGCGACGAGCGCCTTCAAGGTGCCCGGCCGGCTGCGCCCGCCCGCATTTGAGACCCGGACGCGGTCGCCGCCGAGATCCTCGACCCGCACCCGGCTGAAATCGGCGGCGACGTCCGGCGTCAGATAAGCGCGCGGGTCGTGGACCTCGTAAAGGAGCTGCTCCTTGACCGTGAGCGCACTGACGAGACCCCCGGTTTCGGCGAGCTTGGTGATCACGGCGGAGCCGTCCTCGTCGACCTCCGCGATGGGGTAGCCAAGATCGTCCAGGCCGGGCACCTCCTTGAAGCCCGGATCGGCGAAATAGCCCCCGGTGACCTGCGTCGTGCATTCGAGAAGATGCCCGACCGCCGTGCCGCAGGCGATGCGGTCCCAGTCCGTGACGCTCCAGCCGTAGTGATGGGCGATCGGGGCGAGGAAGAGCGACGGATCGGCCACCCTGCCAGTGAGAACGATGTCGGCACCCTTCTCCAGCGCTTCCGCGATCGCCTCGGCGCCGAGATAGGCGTTCGCTCCGACGACGGTTCGGCCGAAGGTGGCGACCGTGGTGCCGAGTTCCGGGAGAACCGTGCCATCATCGACGAGCGCCGTCACGTCGTCGCCTTCGACCACGGCGATGCGCAACCCCTCAAAGCCGAGCTCCCGTGCCACGCGCGCCGCCGCCTCCCCCGCCGCCGGCGGGTTGGCGCTCCCCATGTTGCTGACAATCCGCGTGTCGCGCGCCCGGCAGGCCGGCAGGACCGAGCGCAGGCGCGTCTCCAGCATCGGGTTGTAGCCCTTGGCCGAGTCGCGCATTCTCTCCACATGGCCGTGGGCGAGGGTGCGCTCGGCGAGGCACTCGAAAACGAGGAAATCGAGGTCGCCCCGCTCGGCGAGGTCTTGCGCCGGCCCGACGCGGTCATAGGCCTGCCCGGCGCCTGCTCCGATCCGCAGTGTCATCCTGATCGCTCATCCCACGACGCGAAGCTGGGGAGTCCGGGGCGACGCCCCGGCCGCGTGCTTGGCGCCTTATGGAGCCGCGACCGCCTCCTCGATCACCCCCTTGCCGATGCGATTCTCGAACTGCGCCCAGACGGGCTTCATGCGCTCGGCGAAGGCGGCCTTCTCCTGGACCGAGACTGGCACGATGTTCATGCCCTTGGCCTTAAGCTCGTTCGTCCACTGCACGACGAGGTCGTCGTTGATCTTGCGCTCGAGGTCCGCACCTTCCTTGGCGGCGGCCAGGATGATCGCCTGGTCCTGAGCCGAGAGTTTTTTGAACAGGTCGAGGTTCATGATGAAGACATGCGGCGTGTAGATGTGCTCCGTCAGCGAGAGGTGCTTCACGACCTCGAAGAGTTTATAGGGCGTGATGTTGCCGATCGGCAGGTCGAGCCCGTCGACGACCCCCTGCTGAAGCGAGCCGTAGACCTCGGGAAAGGCGATCGGCACCGGGCTGGCGCCCATGGCGCGGATGGCAGCGATGTGGGAGGGGCTCTCGATCACCCTGATCTTGAGCCCGCTCATGTCCGCCGGCTTGTTGATCGCGGTCTTATTGGTGAGCATGTTGCGAAAGCCGGATTCGGCCGTGGCGAGCCCCTTGATGCCGGCGGCCTCCATCGCCGCCATCAGCTTGTCGCCGACGGCGCCGGTGGCGACGCGGCGGGCGTGGGCCGTGTCGCGGAACAGGAAGGGCATGTCGTAGAAGGCGAGCTGCGGCACGAAGGTGGTCATCGCCGAGGTCGAGGTCATGGCGAAGTCGATGGTGCCGAGCTTGACGCCCTCGGTCATCTCGCGCTCGCCGCCGAGGCTCGCCGAGCCGAAGTACTCGATCTTGTGGCGTCCTCCCATGCGCTGGTTGATGATCTCGATCATGCGCAAGGCCGAAGTCTCGGCGCGGTCGCCCGGCGAGGCGGCATTGGCGAATCGCCACGTGTCCGCGGCCGCCGGGCCGGCGACGGCCAGCGCAGCAAGGGCTCCGAACAGAACCGCGCCGATGGTCTTCGAGAGGGTCATCTGGTCCTCCTTTGTTCATCGGTAGCCGAAGAAGTGGGGCAATCCCACGACGAGCACAGGGACGTAGGTGCAGATCATCAGCACGACGACCTGCCAGGCGAGGAAGGGGAGCACAGCCTTCGAGAGCCGCAGCAACGGTATTCGCGCGATCGCGCAGATCACGAACAGCACCAGCCCGAAGGGCGGCGTCAAGAGTCCGAGCACGCCGTTCATGACGAAGATGAAGCCGAAATGCAGCGGGTCGATGCCATAGGTCTTGGCGATCGGGGCGAGGATCGGCGCCAGCATGATCATGGCGACGATGTTGTCGATGAGACAGCCGACGATCAGCAGCAGGATGTTGACGATGAGGAGGAACACTAGCGGGTTGTCGGAGATGGCGCGGACCGCGGCGCCCAGCATGGTGGGAACCTGAGCCGCCGTGATCAGCCACGCGACGACGTTGGAGGTCGCGACGAGGATGAACACCACCGCGGTCGCGAGTCCGGCCCGAAGAAGCGCGGGCGGGAGGTGAGACCAGCGCAGTTCCCGGGTGACGAAGAAGCCGACCACCACCCCGTAGAGCACGGCGATCGCGCCGGCCTCGGTCGGCGTCACGATGCCGAACAGGATGCCGCCGATGATGATGAGCGGCATGAGCAAGGCGGGAAGTGCCTGCCGGGCTCGCAGGCACGCCTCCCGCCGCGAGATCGTCTCGGTGCGCCGGGGATAGTTCCGCCTCACCGCCATGACATAGGCGATGACCATCATCCCGAAGCCGATCATCAGCCCCGGCACGATGCCGGCAATGAACAGGCCCGCCACCGAGACGTTGGCGATCAGGGCATAGATCACCATCGGGATGCTCGGCGGGATGATCGGTCCCATCACCGCCGCGCTCGCGCACACGCCGGCCGCGAAGTCGTTGCCGTATTGCTTTCGCATGGTCGGGATCAACGCCGAGCCCAGCGCCGAGGCGTCGGCGATAGCCGAGCCGGACACGCCGGAGAACACCATGGCCGAGACGATGTTGACCTGGGCGAGCCCCCCTCGCACCCCGCCGACCAGGACATCGGCGAAACGCAGGAGGCGACCCAGGATGCCCGAGGTCCCCATCAGCTCCCCGGCAAGCATGAAGAGCGGCACCGCCATCAGCACGAAGCTGTCGACCCCGGTGAACATGCGCTGCGGGATAAGGATCAGCGAGACCTTGCCCCAGACGAGCATGGCGGCGAGCGCGGCGAGGCCGAGGCAGAAGGCGATCGGCACCCCGATCAGGAGCGTCACGGTGAATGTCAGCCCCATGACCCCGAGCATGGCTCAGCTCCGAACCGCCATCGCGGCTTCGTTCTCGATGTCCTGGGGAGGCGGATCGGGATCGCGGATCATGAGCGCGCCCATCTCGATGATGGTGAGGAGCGAGCCGACGGGGATCGCCAGATAGGGCCAGGCAGTGCTGACGCCGAGCACCGGCGTGATCTGGCCGCTGATGCGCGGGATGAGCAGGAAGGCCGCCGCGACCACGGTAGCCAGGAAGGCAACGCAGAGCAGGCGCACGAAGAGGATCACGGCGCGTCGGGAGGACCCTGCCAAGCGGTTGAGAAGGACATCGACGGCGACATGGCCGCCCTCGCGCAGGGCGGGTGCAACGCCAAGGAAGCCCATCCAGATCATGAGGTAGA
>JAREAF010000282.1 GCA_029240475.1 Rhodospirillales bacterium
GATCTGCGTGCCCTCGACCACGCTCGGTTTACCGCCGCGCTCCTCGGCCCAGCGGCGGATGAACTCGTGATCCCGTGTGGTCTGGCCCTGATTGCCGCGCTCGGTCCTGCCCCGGCCGGGCGAAGCTTGCTGCTCCGACAGTGCACGCGATTTGCTGCGGCTGGGCGAGGCTTGCGCCTTGCCGCGGCTGGCCGACGCGAGTCTGCTCTTAGCGCCGGACTGCGTCTTGCCGCGGCCGATCGATGCGGATTTAGCCTTACCTCGGGTCGTTTTGCTGCGGTCGGCCGACGCGGACTTGCTCTTGGCCGTAGTTTGCGCTTTGCCGCGGCCGGGCGACGCGGACTTGCCCATAGCTCCGGATCGCGGCTTGCCGCGACTCGACCCGGACTTGCTCTTGCCGCCTCTTTCGGACGTGCTCCTGTTGCCGGATTTTACGGTACTCCTTCGCCCTGTCGTCCTGGCAGCCATCGCTTTCCTCCTGGACTCTCATTCCCCGCCTTAAAGACGCGGTAAGAGGAGAGCGGTTTCCTTTTCTCAGGCCGATCCCTCGGCCTCCAGCGCCTCCTGCACCTTCGGGCGCGCGCGGTGCGACGCGCTCGTGCCACCCTTGAGGGCCAGCGATCCAGATCGATCTTCATAGGCTTGGCTAGGCGGAATGGATCCGTGTGGACGGATGCGGTGAACTGGTCCGCGCCAAACGATCTTAGCCACCGCTACAACGAGGACCTACCCTAGCCGGCGCTCCGCCAGAGGCCAGTACCTGGCCACGGCGCCGGCTCGGGGTTCGCCGCTTATCGGCCCCGTGGCCACATAGCTGCGCAGCTGGGTGACGGGAGGATGCTCGGCCCTACAGCATGATGTATCCGCCCGCCTCAGCTGCTGTATGGCCTCCTCCGCCGCATCCCGCTTCGCGTGGGTCGCCCAGCGGACGCGAATCCGGATCGCCCTCGCCACGCCAGCCGCCTTGACCCTCTCCTGCAACAACGCAGCCAATGAAATCGGCCCCGGGCTGACCCGTATGGCCAGTCCTGAATCTCGATCTTCTCGACAATGAGGTAGTGTCAGGTGGAAGCGCCTCCAGGTGCTCTTGGCGACCTTGAACGGGAGGCGCTCGCATTCTCCTTCCAGAGCTGGAAGATGTTCTTCCAGCCGGTGTCTGGCTCCATGTGCATCCTCATTTTCCCGTCGTGCTCATAACCTGATCCACGGAAAGCCTGCACCCGCCGTACGCCGAGGACGAAGTCAACGTAGCGCGCGCATGACCTCAGTCGAAGCTCACCCCGCCTGTCCCAATTCCGGCCGACTTAGCCCACCTGCCGCTCAGCTGAGGAAGGCAACCCGAGCGGCCCCAAGTTTGGGCCGAGCTGGACCGGAAGAAAATGCGGTGCGCGAACGCGTGCCCAACGGAGCTGCGCGAATCCGGCCATGCCGAATGGCCGGTGTCGGATGCATGGAGGCAAGAGCACCGGCCCGAGAACTCGCAAAGAACTGGCCTCTGAAAACAGGTAGGAAGAGCGCGGCCCCCGAACACCAAAGCCATCGAAGGCTGGGTCATGCCCCGATGCTTCTGCCCCTACGGAACCTCGGTCAAGGGCTAAGGAGGGAGCACGAACCGCTCCCCGACAACGGCGCAAAGCTCCTCAACAGCGCACGAGCCCCAGCTGTAAAGGACGGTCAAAAACCGATCGTTCCAGAGCCGCACTAGAGCGTGCCCTCTTCCCCGGGAGCAGGCCCCTATATGAAGAGGAAGTCGAGGTCCTCCTGAACACGCCCGAACCCTTCTCCTTATGGTGGGACGTGGTCGTTCCCATCGCGCTCCTGTGCCTGGCCATTTGGAAACCCGTTTTGTTGGTGCATCTCATAATCGACTGCATCGCACATAAGCCAGGCCAGCCAAAACCGTTTCGACCTCGCCCGGCGGGATCGCAGCCCTGAAAAGCAAGCAATGTGAGCAGGCCTTGATGCGAGCCCCCGAATCGCGCTGGAGTTCGCCGCCGGAGTGACGGCATGCAGCTTCCCGCGTGTCTCCTCCCCCTAGCACACTCAGATTGCTTTGAGGTGGTGGCATGGACATCAGGCAGGTGATTGCGCTCCAGCTCCGCCAGCATCGACGCCGGCGAAAGCTGACTCCAGCGGTGCTGGCCAGGCGTGCCGGTGTCGACCGCGCGATGATTCGTCGGTTGGAGGAAGGCAAAGCCAATCCTCCGATCGACGTCATCGGCCGGTTAGCTGAAGCCCTCGACATCGAGCCTCAGGAGTTGCTGGCGCTCCGCCGGGTGAGCGCCACCTCCGCTCTTATCCTTATCCCCGCTTCCGTTTGGTCGATCGCGCTCTCATCCAGCGTTGCAGACTTCCCGAAGAGATGGTGGTACTGGCCACCTCGACACCAGACTCTGAAGCCATGGTTCGCCTTTCGCTCCTCCTGACAGAGCGCGTGAAGAGAGGGGCGCCGATTCGCAGCTCCGGCGAGGCAGCGGTGGTGAGGCGCAGGATGGTCCTCGCCCCCTCCGACCTGGCCACCCTGGCGGTGAACATGCTCATGGCCTGCTTTGCCGCGGATATGGCGCCGCCCGCTGCTCTCGCCCGGCTGCTCGTGCTGATGCATGGGCTCGAGGCGCCCGCCGTTCAGGGTGTGCAGGACCGCGTTGGCCGAAACCGGGTGCTCAGCTACTACGCGCAGCATCCAAAGGCATCGCTGCGAGCAGCCAGTCGCGACACCAAGATTCCTATGACCACGATCCGGAACTGGCGGGCTGATCCGGACTTCCAGGCCACGTTGCGGGGGCTGCAGGAAGCGCAGCGCCGCGGCGCCTTCCAGGCCATCTGGTAGACCAAGCCGCCGCGCCTGGGCGGGGGTGTGCCAAGCATTTGCGTTTGTGGCACACCCTCCCAGCCAGCCACCGTCCTGCGAGAGAGGACGGGGTTTTCCGTGGCGCGATCCAAGGCTCAGCAAGAAGGCTGCTCAAAGCACGAAGCCGAATCAGGCCGCGCGGTCGTGCGTGCTTTGGCCCTCCTGCTGGCCCGCCAAGCGGCCCGGTCTTGCTGCAAGCCGGCGGAGGACTGCAGCGCGAGCGACGAGGACGATGCCTCGTTGCACGCTGCGGAAGACCATGTCGAGACCTGACTGCAAATCAGATGCGCAGTCAGTACTGGATGGAGCGCAGGCGAAGCGCGGTTGTCTGCGCAACGGCAATCCAACTGGCCCGCAGTTCGGGGCCGACTGGCCGGGCCGCAGGTGCGGGGCGAGAACGCGGCGCGGGCGATCTTGCGCGAACCCGGCGATGCCAAATGGCCGCTGCCGGCTGCACGGTGGCAAAAGCACGGGGCCAAGAACCGCCGAGGGTCGCAGCCGCGCGGCAAAGGGGAATTGGAAGCACGGCCGGCACTCTCGCGCACAGCACCCGCTCAAGGTCGTGGAACGGCTCATTGATTTGGCGGTATGGACGCTGCGGCAAGAGGCCCGACTGAGGAAGGGATTGCCCGAAGAGGAATGTCCAAGACCTCTCCAGTCGGAGCGCGAGACGACGTTGCGGGCGCTGGCCCGTTTAGCGCTGGCCAGAAGCTCGGATCCTGAGCAGGATTGACGAACCGACCCTGACGCCGACGTTTATTCCGTCTACCGGCGCAAGTTCTGGGTGCACGAACCTGGGTGCATTGGGTGACAATGATGAAGGCGGCCATCTACGCCCGCTACAGCTCCGACCTGCAGCGCGCCGCCTCGATCGAGGACCAGCTGCGGCTCTGCCGCGAGCGGATCGAGCGCCAGGGCTGGCAACTCGCGGCGACCTATACCGATCGTGCCTCGAGCGGCGCCGATCGGCTGCGGCCGGGCTACCAGAAGCTGATGGAGGATGCGCGGGCCGGCGCCTTCAATGTGGTGGTCGCCGAGGCGCTCGACCGCCTCTCGCGCGACCAGGAGGACGTGGCCGCGCTCTATAAGCGCCTGCGCTTTGCCGGCGTCACGCTTGTGACCCTGGCCGAGGCGAGATCACCGACCTCCATGTCGGCCTCAAGGGCACGATGAACGCCCTCTATTTCAAGGACCTCGCGGCCAAGACGCATCGGGGTCTGCGCGGCCGCGTCGAGGCAGGCCGCTCGGCCGGCGGCCGCTGCTACGGCTATGACGTGGTGCAGGAGCGCGACGGCGCCGGCGATCCGGTCCGCGGCAAGCGCCGCATCAACCCGGACGAGGCGGCCATCGTCCGGCGCATCTTCGCCGCCTATGCCGCCGGCAAGAGCCCGAAGAAGATCGCCCTGGAGCTCAACCGCGCGGGCGTTCCCGGCCCGGACGGCGGCGCCTGGGGCCCTCCACCATCAACGGCAACCGCGCGCGCGGCACCGGCCTCCTCAACAACGAGCTCTTTGTCGGCCGCCTGGTCTGGAACCGGCTGCGCTACGTCAAGGACCCGGAGACCGGCAAGCGCGTCTCGCGGCCGAACCCGCCCGACCAGCTGATCGTGCAAGAGGTGCCGGAGCTGCGGATCCTCGACCAGGCGCTCTGGGACCGCGCCAAGGCGCGCCAGGCCGACGTGACGGAGGCCGCTGCAGGCGCGGCGGCGGGCGCGCACGCGCACGCGCCTTGGGACCGCCGGCGTCCGCGCTATCTCCTCTCCGGGCTGATGCGCTGCGGGGTGTGCGGCGGCGGCTACAGCAAGATCAGCGCCGACCTCTTCGGCTGCTCGACCGCGCGCAACAAGGGCACCTGCTCGAACCGGCTCAACATCCGCCGCGACCAGATCGAGGCGATCGTGCTGGAGGGCTTGAAGACTCGCCTCATGGATCCGGAGCTGTTCAAGACCTTCGCCGAGGAGTTCGTGGCCGAGGTCAACCGGCTGCGTGGCAGCGAGAGCGCCAAGTCCGAGCAGCTGAAGCGGGAGCAGGACCAGGTCGAGAAGCGCATCCGCCGGATCGTCACGGCAATCGCCGAGGGCGTGCCGGCCCGGAGCCTCAAGGACGAGCTCATCGCGCTCGAGCAGCGCCAGGAGGAGCTCGAGCGGGAGATCGCCCGCGCTCCAGATCCGCAGCCCCTGCTCCACCCCAATCTCGCCGAGCTCTATCGGCAAAAGGTGGCCGCGCTGGAGCAGGCGCTGGCTGATCCTGAAGAGGGCGCGCAA
>JAREAF010000283.1 GCA_029240475.1 Rhodospirillales bacterium
TGACGGTCCCGGGCTGGACGGCCGAGACCTTCGACGGCTCCTACGACAATTGCGTCATTCGCCTCCGCACGGACGAGGGCATCGAAGGGCTCGCTGAGGTCGACAGCGTGCCTTCGGTCATCCGCGCCATCATCGAGGCGCCCTCTTCCCATCTCCATGCGCGCGGCCTCAAAGAGGCGGTGGTCGGACAGGACCCGCTGGAGATCGAGGCGCTGTGGGACCGCATGTACGACGCGACCAGCTATTACGGCCGGCGCGGCGTGGTCATTCACGCGATCAGCGGCATCGACATCGCGCTCTGGGACATTAAGGGCAAGGCGCTGGGCAAGCCGGTCTCCGAGCTCCTGGGCACGCCCCGGCGCGACCGCCTCATGGCTTACGGGACGGTCTATCCCCTGGGCACGACCCCGGACGAGGTCCGGCGGACCATCGATCGCGGGCTGAAGCTGGGCCTGCGCGCGATCAAGATCGTGGCCGATCCGTTCTGGCGCGACGATCTCGACCGCGCCGCCCTGCTGATCCGCGCCGCGCGCGAGCATGTGGGCAAGGACGTCCAGCTGATGGTCGATGCGGCCACCGCCTGGTCCAGGGCCGAGGAGGGCTTGCCGCTGATGCCGATCTTCAAAGAGCACGGCTTCGCCTGGGTGGAAGCGCCGCTGCCGCTCGACGATCTCGACGGGCATGCGCGATTCCAGGGCTTCGGCGTGCCGATCGGCGGCGGGGATCTCGGCCTCACCACGCGCTTCGAATACGAGCTTCTCTACGAGCGCGGCAAGGTGGACATCGCCCAGCCCGACGTGACCATGGTGGGCGGGCTGACCGAGCTCAAGCGCGTCGCCAGGCTCGCCAAGTCCCTGGGCAAGCGCGTGGTGACGCACGGCTACAAGAGCAACATCACGATCGCGGCCAATCTCGCCTTCCTGGCGCAGCATGAGGATGAGGAGGTCCTCGAATACTCCACCAGCCAGTCGCCCTTGCGGTGGGAGCTGACGCGGGAGCGCTTCCCGATCGAAGCGGACGGGCGCGTGGCGGTGCCGAAGGCGCCGGGGCTGGGCGTGTCTCTCGACGAGGCGGTCCTCGAGCGGTACCGCCGGCGTTGAGGTCCGATGCGGCTTCCCGATCTCAGAAGGTCGCGCGGCCGCCGCTCAGATCGAAGGTGAAGCCGGTGGTGAAGCTGCAGGCGGGCGACACGATCCAGGCGATCATCGCCGACACCTCCTCGAGCGTGCCGCACCGGCGCATCGGGATCTTCGCAGTCATGTAATCGACGGTCGCCTGCGGCAGCGCCTCGACCATCGGCGTCAGAATCACCGCGGGCGCGAGCGCATTGATGGTGATCCCGGTCTCCGCATAATCCTTGGCCATCGACTTCACCAGGCCGATCAGGCCGGCCTTGCTGGCCGAGTAGGCGGTCATCCCGGCATTCCCCTCCTTGCCGGCGATGGAGGCGACGTGAAGGATCCGCCCGTATTTCTGCGACAGCATCTGCGGCAGGACCGCCTGCGAGAGGACCAGCGCGCCGCGCAGATTGATCCGGCATACCGCATCGAAATCCGCCAGGTCGACCTCGTGCGCCTTCACATTGGTCCTTCCGGTCACGCCCGCGCAGTTGACGAGCGCTTGCACCGGTCCCAATGACCTGGCAATCCGATCCACCGCCGGCGCGACGGTCGCCTCCTCGGTCACATCCGCGGTTTCGGCCACCGCTTGGCCGCCCGCTCGCCGGATCGCCTCGGCGGCCTCTTGCGCGCTGTCGCCGTTCCGGTCGACGCAGCCGACGGCCGCGCCTTGCGCGGCCAGGAACTCCGCCGCGGCGCGCCCGATGCCGCTGCCGGCCCCCACGACGAGGGTGGCGTAGGACCTGTCGCTCGATTTGAAACCGGCCGGCATTTGCGCCTCCAAACCTGCAGGCAGTCCGCTCGCGGAAAGCAATCACCGCGACGCGCGAATGCCCGCCATTAGGGGCCGCATCCCGGTGCGGTTCAAGAGAGCGCCGCTACGCCTCCTGGAGGATGTTCACGAACCCCAAGAGGGGAGATGCTCTTGACGCTGGTCTTCCCTGTCCGCCGGCACTGGCGCAGGGATCTGGAGGTCAACGGGAGGCTCTTGCCATGGGCGAGCGGAACATCGACGCGGCAACGACACTTGCATTGCGCTCCTCACTCTCTCGCCGGCGAGCGATGGCCGGATTGGCGGCCGTCGGCGGCATCGTCGCTCTGGGCGGCTTTCCCCGCAGCGCCCGCGCCTCGACGACGATGACCTGGATGGGATGGCAGGGCTACGAGACGCCGATCCTCACCGGCGATTTCCTCGAGAAGAACGACATCGATTTCCAGCCCACCTTCATCTCCTCGAACGAGGAAATCATCACCAAGCTGCAGGCCGGCGGCATCGGCAATACCGATCTCATCACCATGTATTTCGGCTATCTGCCGCTGATGGCGGAAGGCGGGCTGCTGGAGCCGATCGATCCCGCCCGCATCAGCAACTTCCCGGACCTGATCCCGCAATTCACCTCCCAGGGTTCCATCCGGCATCAGGGTCAGCTGATGGGCGTGCCCTGGAACTGGGGCTCGCTGCCCTTGATGTACGATCCGGCCGTGGTGAGCGCCAAACCGCAAAGCTGGCTCGACATCCTCGCCGATGAGCACAAGGGCAAGGTGGCGATGGTGGACGACCCGCTCGGCAACCTGCTCATCTGGGGAACGGTGGTGACGGGCAAGGAAGTCGGCACGCTGCTCACCAAGGAAGAGATGGCCAAGGTCATCGACCAGCTCATCGAGATCAAGACCAAGCATGCGCGCGCCTTCTTCCCGACCTACGGCGACATGGCCGACGCCTTCGCCCGCAACGAGGTGACGGTGAGCGCGATCGGCTGGGAGGCGGTCGCGGTCTGGGCGGCCGGCAAAGGCAAAACCATCGAATACACCATCCCGAAGGAAGGCACGGGCATGTTCATGGATTGCCTCTGCATCCCGAAGGACTGCCCGCATCCCGATCTCGCCTATGGCATGATCGACCACATCGTCTCCCCCGAGCCGCAGCGCGTCTTCGCCGAGGAGCAAAGCGCCGGAATCACCAATCTGAAGACGGTCCCGAAGCTGAGCCCGGCCCTGGCGGAGTCTTATCAGTATTCCGACATCGACAGCTTCATGAAGCGGGCGAGGCTGCAGCCGGTGCCGCCCACCGAGGAAGGCGAGTACGCCACCTACGACGACTTCCTGGCCGAGTATCAGCGCCTGCAGAAGGCCTGAGCCGTCGGCGCGGCGGATGTCGGCCGAAGATGCGCCTGAAGAGCACCGTCGTCCGGCAGCTGCTGCCCTTGGCGCCCGCCGGAGTGGTGTTCCTCGGGCTGTTCGTGGCGCCCCTCGCCTATTTCCTGGTGATCAGCTTCTGGTCGGTCCGCGCGCGCATCATGCGCCCGGACTTCACCATCGCGAACTACGTGGAAAGCTGGTCCAGATATGGCGACGTGCTGCTGCGCACGCTGTTGGCGGCCACAGCGATAGGCCTGGTCACGACCTTGCTCGCCTTCGGCCTCGCCTACGCGATCCGCTTCAAGGCCGGCCGCCTAGGGCCGGCGCTCCTCTTCGTGACGCTGATCACGCTTTTCGGCGGCTATCTGGTGAAGATCTATGCCTGGAAGAGCATTCTCGGCCGCGACGGCATCATCAACATGGCCCTGGTGGGCATGGGCATCCTCGACGAGCCGTCGCCCGCCTTCATCTACAGCACGGCCGGCGTGGTCGTCACCCTGACCTACTTCCTGCTGCCCTTCGCGGTCCTGCCGATCTATGGCGCGCTGCGCTCGATCGACGACGCGACCTTGGAGGCCGCCCGGGACCTCGGAGCCCGGCCCTTCGCGGTGCTGCGCGACATCGTCGTGCCGCAATGCCTCGGCGGGATCACCGCGGCCTTCACCATGGCGTTCCTGATCTCGGCGGGAGATTATGTGACGCCCCGTTTCGTCGGCGGGGGCGCGGCGCTGATGGGAAACTTCATCGAGACCCAGTTCTCTCTGGGCTTCAACTGGCCCATGGGCAGCGCGATGTCCTTCACCGTCCTGGCCGCCTCGCTCCTCGTGGTCCTGGCCTTCCGCTCCCTGCTGCGCGCGAGCTTCCGCCCATGATCGCCATGCGCGTCTCGGACATGGTCTGGCTGGGCTTCGGCCTGTCGGTCATGCTGTTCATGACGCTGCCGCTGTTGCTCGTGGTGCTGTTCAGCTTCAACCAGTCCGCGCTGACGAGCCTGCCCCTCACCGGCCTCACCGTGGATTGGTACCGGCGCCTGTTCGCGCTCAACTCCTTTTGGCCGGCGCTCAAGAACAGCCTGATCATCGGCTTCACGGTCGCGCTCGTCTCGGTGGCCGTCGGAACCCTGGCCGCCCTTGCGCTTTCCACCATGCCGGCAAGGCGCGCCTCCGCGCTGCTCAGCGCCGTGACACTGCCGGTCATGCTGCCGGCGCTCATCATCGGCGTATCGCTGATCTGCTTCTTCGTGCGCTTCCTGGACCTGCGGCTCAGCCTCTTCACGGTGATCCTCGGCCATCTTGTGATCGCTCTGCCCTTCGTGGTGCTGATCGTCCATGCGCGCCTGGCCACCTTCGACTGGGCGGCGGTCGAAAGCGCCCGCGATCTCGGCGCCTCGCCCTGGGTCGCCTTCCGCACGGTGACGCTGCCCATCGTCCAGCCGACGATCGTCGGCGCGGGACTGGTCGCGCTCTCGCTGTCCCTGGACGATTTCGTGATCACCTTCTTTACGATCGGCGGCGGCAACACCTTGCCGACCCTCGTCTGGGGCATGGTGCGGACCTCGCTCGACCCGACGATCAACGCCATCGCCACGCTGCTGCTCGTGTTGAGCATCGGCTCGACCGTCATCGCCTTGCGGCTCAGCCGATACCGGAGTTGAAAATGGGGCACGATTTCAGCGGCGCGGCGGCCCTCGTCACAGGCGCGGCGCGCGGGCTGGGCTTCGCGACGGCTAAAGCTCTGCACGCAGCCGGGGCGGCGGTGGCGGTGAACGACCGCGACGCCGTCGCCGTCGAGGCGGCGCTGGCCCGGCTCGGAGGCGGCCCCCGGCTCGCGCCCGCGCAGATCGGAAGAGCA
>JAREAF010000017.1 GCA_029240475.1 Rhodospirillales bacterium
ATTCTAGCAAGCGGGGCTACCCTCACACGCTCGGCCGCTGGCGCGTCCTCGCGACCTCTCCCGCAAGCGGGAGAGGCAATCAAGTGAACTTCCCCGTGCGGCACGAGGCGGAGACGCGCGTGGTGGGGCGGTAGTCTTTCTCCCTCCCCCCTTGAGGGGGAGGGCGGGGAGGGGGGATTCAGAAACCAGAAGTCAGAAACCAGAAGTCAGAAGAGGACCGCACTCATTCTGACTTCTGACTTCTGTGTTCTGACTTCTGGACCCCCCACCCTGACCCCAGCCCCTCAAGGGGGGAGGGGATTCGAAGAAGCCTCGCTGGCCGCGCGCTCGAGCGCGTCGTGGCGCTCGATCCAGGCTTCCTCGGCCTCGGCGAGGCGGCGGGTCACATCGGCAAGCCGCGTCTGCAGCTCCACCACCCCGCCCGCGCCGTTGCCGGCATAGGTCGCGGGATCGGCGAGGCGGCGCTCGAGCTCGGCGCGCTCGGCCGTCAGCTTGGCGATGCGCGATTCGAGGCCTTTGATCTCCTGCCTCAAGGGCGCGAGCGCCGCCCGCGCCGCCGCGCCCTGGCGGCGCGTTTCCTTGCGGGTGGGGCCGGCCGGGGCGAGCGCGCGCGGCGCCTCGCCGTTGTCCTTGGGCCGGCGCTCCTCCGACGCAGCGCCGCGCCGCTCGGCGAGCAGGTGCCGCCGGTACTCCTCGAGATCGCCCTCGAAGCTGCGGCAGGTGCCCTCCGCGACCAGCCACAGCCGGTCGGCCGTCAGCTCGATCAGGTGCGGGTCGTGGCTGATCAGGATGACCGCGCCCTCATACCCGTTCAGCGCCTCGACCAGCGCCTCGCGCGAATCCATGTCGAGATGGTTGGTCGGCTCGTCGAGCAGCAGGATGTGCGGCGAGGCGCGGCTCATCAGCGCGAAGAGGAGGCGCGCCTTCTCGCCGCCTGAGAGCGCGCCGACCTTGGTCAGCGCCTTCTCCCCGCCGAAGCCGAAGCGCCCCAGATGCGCGCGCAGCTTCTCGGGCGTGGCGAGCGGCTCCAGCCGCGCCATATGCTCAAGCGGCGTCGCGGCGAGGTCCAGCTCCTCGGCCTGGTGCTGGGCGAAGTAGCCGATGCGCAGCTTGGGCGAGCGCCGCAAGGTGCCGGCCATCGGCTTCAGGCGCCCGGCGATGAGCTTGACCAAGGTCGACTTGCCGTTGCCGTTCGCGCCCAGGAGCGCGATGCGGTCCTCCATGTCGATGCGGAGGTCGAGGCGGCTCAGGACCGGCCGCTCGCCATAGCCTACCGACACCTCGTCGAGGGTGAGGATCGGCGGCGACAGCGGCTCGGGGTCGGGGAAGCGGAACTGGATGCCGGCCTCCTCGACGATCGGCACCACCGGCTCCATGCGGGCCAGCGCCTTGATGCGCGACTGCGCCTGCCGCGCCTTGGAGGCCTTGGCGCGGAACCGGTCGATGAAGGCCTGCATGTGCCGGCGCTGCTCGGCTTGGCGGGCGGCGAGCGCGGCGGTGTGCCGCAGCCGCTCCCGCCGCAGGCGCTCGAACGTGTCGTAATTGCCGGTGTAGGCGACGAGCTTGCGCTGATCGATATGGATGATGCGGTCGGGCACCGCATTCAAGAGCTCGCGGTCGTGGCTGACCATGAGGATCGTGCGCGGATAGGTCTTGAGATAGCTCTCCAGCCACAAGGTCGCTTCGAGGTCGAGATGGTTGGTCGGCTCGTCGAGCAGGAGGAGGTCCGGCTCGGCGAAGAGGATCGCGGCCAGCGCCACGCGCATGCGCCAGCCGCCGGAGAAGTCGCTCGCCGGCCGGCTCTGCGCTGCGGCATCGAAGCCGAGCCCGGCGAGGATGGCGGCGGCGCGGGCAGGGGCGGAATGCGCCTGGATCTGCACGAGGCGCTCGTGCGTCTCGGCGATCTCCTGCGGGTCGGTCGCGGTCTCGGCGCGGGCGAGAAGCTGCGCCCGCTCCTCGTCGGCGGCCAGCACGATGTCGATCAGCGGAGTCGCGCCCGAGGGCGCCTCCTGCGCGACCCGGCCAATCCGCCAGCGCGGCGGCAGGGAGATGGCGCCGCCGTCCGCCTGCAGCTCGCCGGCGATGAGCTTGAGGAGCGTGGTCTTGCCCGAGCCGTTGCGGCCGACCAGCGCGACCTTCTGGCCGGCCGAGACGGCGACCGTGGCGCGCTCGATCAGCACCCGGCCCTGGATGCGGTAAGTGAGGTCGTTGATCTGCAGCATGGCGGCGGGGTGATAGCACGGCGGAACGCGAGACGCGACCCGCGCTCTTACCTCTCCCGCGAGCGGGAGAGGCACTGAAGGCGACCCGTTGCCCAATGGCGGCCGCCCGGATATAAGGCCCCGCCACAACCGCCACCCACACGAGAAAAGCGAAGGACAGGACCCATGGCCGTCGAGCGGACCCTCTCGATCATCAAGCCGGACGCGACCCGGCGCAACCTCACCGGCAAGATCAATGCGCGGCTGGAGGAGGCGGGCCTGCGGATCGTCGCGCAGAAGCGCCTGAGGCTCAGCCGCGCCGAGGCCGAGGGCTTCTACGCGGTGCACAAGGAGCGGCCGTTCTTCAACGACCTCTGCGCCTTCATGATTTCGGGCCCGGTCGTGGTGCAGGTGCTGGAGGGCGAGAACGCCGTCGCCCTCAACCGCGAGATCATGGGCGCGACCGACCCCAAGAAGGCGGCCAAGGGCACCATCCGCGCCGACCTCGCCGAATCGATCGAGGCCAATTCCGTGCACGGCTCGGACTCGGCGGAGAACGCGCGCACCGAGATCGCCTATTTCTTCTCCGCCATCGAGATCACGGGGTAGGCGCGCTCGCACGAGCCTCCAATCGCCTTTTCCTCATCCTGAGGCGATGGCGCCGCAGGCGCGCGGTCCTCATCCTGAGGTGCGAGGCGGAGCCGAGCCTCGAAGGATGAGGCGGGCTCGCTCTGAAAGCCGGCCAACTCTCCCGGACCTATCCTCTTAACGCGTAACGCCGCGCGCATTGCCGCGCGCCCGCGCCATGGGCACCTTCACGGCCATCCGCAACTCATGGCCTCAAAGGAGAGCCCGAACATGAATTCCGTCACCTTCCATTTCAAATGGCCGATCCAGCACAAGGGCGAATGGATCGATCAGATCGAGGTGCATGCGCCGACCTTGCGTGACCTCAAGGCGCTGGACGGCGTGACCGGCACCTTCACCCGCGCGGCGAAGATGATCGAGCTTCTGACCGGCCTCACGGCGCGCGAAGTCGAGGCCATCTCGCTCGAGGACATGCGGGGGCTGGGCGAGATCACCCGCCCTTTTTTTACCGCATTGCAGCCTGCCGCGACCTCGTAGGCGCGCTGGCGCTGCATTGCCATTGGCCGCCCTCGGAGATCGAGGGGCTGACGGCGGACGAGCTGGCCTACTGGAACAACGCCGTCGCCGCCGCCGCGCGACGGATGAGGAAGGGAGCTAACCAATGACGAGCGGTTCGGTGTTCGTGGATCGCAACGGGACCGTGATGCGTGGCGACAGCAGCGATTTGTCGCGCGACGACACCACGGAACGCGAGGTGGATGGCTTAGAGCAGGCGCTCGAGCAAACGCGCGCGCTTAGCCGGGAGATCGATCGGCTGACCGACAGCGCTCGAACGGCATCCGACTTCTTGAAGTCACTGAACGACAGGCTGCGAATTCCTGTTCACAATTCCTCTTCCGGTGGCGACTCCGGCTCGAGTGCGGGGGTGTTCAACCTCCCGAGTCTCAGCTTCCTCGACGAAATCTCCAGCGCGATCACTACCACCTTGGTGCCTCGGCTCGACACGCTCGATGAAGACATAGCGGCTGCGCTGTCGGGTTTCCTTCTGCCGCAGTTCGACAAACTACGATCGGCATTTACTGACGATCACCAGGACTCGCCGAGGCGACCCGGAAGCTCGGCAGCGCCGTGGATACGCTGGCCGGCAAGATCGGCGCGTTCAGCTACCCGGCACTATGGGCATGCCTTCGTCCAAAGAAGATCGCGATGTGATCCTGGGCTCCCTTCATCGGCTTGAGACAGAATGGAGCTTCACCGATGCTGCCGACCTCGCAAGCTTGTTCGCCCCATTGGCTGCAACAGGACCGGCTGGTGCGATGGCTGCCGGAATTTGGGCGGCGGCGATCATGGGCTACTGAGCTATCGATCAGATCCTCGGCGATTCTGTGAAGCCAATCGACGATAAGGTGAATGAGGGAGATCAGAGGCTGGATCGGGTGATGCGATACGATAGCATCGACGAGTTCAAAGGCCCGCACCGCGCAACCGAAGTAGGCCGCCGACATTCAGAAATCAGCACCCAGATTCTGTGGTTCCAAGATCAGATCAAATCTGCCGATGCAGAAGCGGAGATCGAATTCGATCCTCTTGCCAAGGATGCTCCAGGCACGATCCTTAGGAAGGAAAGCGCAATCGAGCTTCGGCGCCAGCTCGCTCAGGACTATCTGGCTGCTCTGGAGCACTACAAGATAGCCACTGGACTAGACGCCAGGTGGGCGGATCAAACCGTGATCGAGATCGCGAAGCAGGCCGCAAATGAAGACGTGAACGCAAGGCAAGAGATAGCCCCCTTCACTGGCGTTCCGATGCTGCCCTTCCATTGGGAACCGATCACAATGGAGATCAAGGTGCTCAGCGACTACAAGCTCTCGATGAGGACGAACAATCCCAATCCTGGCCTTAAGGTGAATGTCGACTTGGCTTGCGGCCTGAACGGAATGTTTTACGGACGATCGGTTTAGCGGACCTTGCGCTCCTGCAACCATGGCGGTAAGATCATGGGCCTGTTCGCCTCCTGCGCGTCTAACCCATGCTTCCCTTCGATAAACTCGCGGACCGTTGGAACCAGTTACACGAGCGCATCAAGCCTTACCTGACGCCTTCGGAACGCCAGCGGCAGCTCAAGCGGGAGGACGATCTGAGGTCTCGAAAATTCGAGCACGCGATCGGGGAATGGCGCATTTGGCTAATTGCAGGATGGATGGGCCTAATGGGGAGCATGACCGTCCCGAGCGGAGTCACCACCAAGCCCCTGATTGTGCTCACGGCCTTGGGTTTCATCGCGTTTGGATTCTACAAGCGCTATTTCCCCTCGGAGCCCCCGCCCGAAGAGCTGCCGCCCGAACGGCCGCCTGTGCCCGCGCCTTCGGAACCCATTCGGGACGATACGGCTGCCGATCAGGCCGCGGCCGAGCGGCGGAAGAAACGCTTGATGATGAGCGTGTGGTAACCGCCGCGGTCCGGGCAGCGCGTCGCTAAACCAAGAACAGCGCCATCAGCGCCAGCACGATCACGACCCCGGTGACGGACCAGCCGAGCAGGTGGGCGAAGCCGCGCCAGCCCTCGACCCGGCTGCGCAGGAGTTCGTCGTCATTGTCGTGATGGGCCATCGCCATGGAATCCCCTTTCCGCCTAGTGGCCTTGCGGCGGCGGTTTGCTCGCCGGCCCGGCGCGATTTTTTTAAACGATCCGGGCGCGCGGCGCAAACCCCCGCGGAGCGGGCTCAGGCTTCCTCCGGCGGGTTGAGCAGGACAGGGGCCGCACCGCGCGCCGCCACCCCAGAAGCGCCGAGGATCTCCGCGCGCTCCTCCACCACCCGCACGCGCCCCTCCGCGACCAGCTTGAGCGCGAGCGGATAGATCCGGTGCTCGGCCTCCAGCACGCGCGCGGCGAGGCTGTCGGGCGTGTCCTGAGCCAGCACCGGCACCGCCGCCTGCGCGATGATCGGCCCCGTGTCCGTCTCGTGCCTGACAAAATGCACCGTGCAGCCGGCGAACTTCGCGCCCGCCGCAAGCGCGCGCGCATGGGTGTCGAGGCCCGGGAAGGCCGGCAGCAGCGAGGGGTGGATGTTGATCATGCGGTCGCGCCAGGCCTCGACGAAGCCGGGCGTGAGCAGCCGCATGAAGCCGGCGAGGCAGACCAGCTCGATCCCCGCCTCGCGCAGCGCCGCATCGAGCGCCGCGTCGAACGCCTTGCGGTCCGGGAAGGCGCGGTGCTCGATCAGCTTGGTCGGGATGCCCGCCGCCTCCGCGCGCTGCAGCGCGGGCGCGCCTTTCACATTAACCACGACCAGGGCGATCTCGGCGGGGTAGGCGGGATCGGCGGCGGCCTCGATCAGCGCGGCGAGGTTGCTGCCGCGCCCGGAGGCCAGCACGCCCACCTTCAGCCTGGGCTTCAGCCGGGCCATCTCTCTAAGCCGGCGATCGTCACGTCCGGCGCGCCTTGGGTGAGCTCGATCCGGCCGATCGTCAGCACCCGCTCGCCCGCCTGTTCCAGCATGCGGGCGACCTCCGCCGCTTCCTGAGGCGCGACCACCGCGACCATGCCGATCCCGCAATTGAAGGTGCGCGCCATCTCCTCAGGCTCGACGCGCCCCGCCTGGGTCAGCCAGCGGAACACTGGCGGCAGCTCCCAGGCCTTTGCGTCGAGCGCCGCCCTTGCGCCTTGGGGCAGCACCCGCGGGATGTTCTCAACGAGCCCGCCGCCGGTGATATGGGCCAGCGCCTTGACCTTGCCCGTGCGCGCGGCGGCCAGCGTGCTCCTCACATAGATGCGCGTCGGCTCCAAAAGGGCCTCGCCGAGGCTTTGGTTGCTGGCGAAGGGGGCGGCATCCGACCACCGAAACCCGGCATCCGCCACCACCTTGCGCACCAGCGAATAGCCGTTGGAATGCACCCCCGACGAGGCGAGGGCCAGCACCACGTCGCCCGGCCGCACCGTCTCCCCGGTGATGGCCCGGCCGCGCTCGACCGCGCCGACAGCGAAGCCCGCGAGGTCGTAGTCGCCCTCCCGGTACAGGCCCGGCATCTCGGCGGTCTCGCCGCCGACGAGCGCGCAGCCGGCTATCCGGCAGCCCTCGGCGATGCCGGCGACGATGCGCCGCCCGGTCTCCACCTCCAGCTTCCCGGAGGCGTAATAATCGAGGAAGAACAAGGGCTCGGCGCCCTGCACCACGAGGTCGTTGACGCACATGGCGACGAGGTCGATGCCGATCCCCTCGTGCCGGCCGGTCTCGATGGCGAGCTTCAGCTTGGTGCCGACCCCGTCGGTGGTGGCGACCAGCAACGGGTCCTTGTAGCCGGCCTTGGCGAGGTCGAAGAAGGCGCCGAAGCCGCCCAGGCCCGCATCGCTGCCCGGCCGGGCGGTGGATTTGGCCAGCGGCTTGATGGCCTCGACCAGCGCATCGCCTGCATCGATGTCGACGCCGGCCTGTTTGTAGCGGCTCGTCGTGCTGGTCATGGGGGCTCCCGGGCCTCTTCTGGCGCAGCCCTTGGGTTTCGAGTAGAAAGAGGCCGGAAAACCGCCCCTGGCCCAAGGCTTTCGGCCGGCGGGGCACCATAGCCGTTTCGGAACGCAATTCAATGGCAGAGCGCCGCCCGCCCCTCCTTGCCGGCCTGGTCCTCTTCCTCGCCTTAATTTTCCAGGGCGGGACCAGCCTGGCCGTGCCCGAGGACGCCTACACCGTGGGCGGGATCGCGGTCGACGCCACGGCCGAATCGGCGGCCGCCGCGCGCGAGAAGGCGATCGCGGAGGGTCAGCGCGAGGCCTTCCGGCAGCTCCTCAACCGGCTGGTGGGCGAGGGCGCGGCCGAGCGCGTGCAGATAGCCGATGACGCGATGCTGGCCGGCCTCGTCAAGGACTTCAATGTCGAGGAGGAGCGCAGCTCCGCCGTCCGCTACATCGCGCGGCTCCGCTTCGGCTTCGATCGGGAAGCGGTGCGCCAGCTGCTCCTGGATTCGGGCGTTCCCTTCACCGAGGAGCGCAGCCAGCCCATCGTGGTGCTTCCGGTCTGGAGCGGCGGCGGCGCGCCCACCCTCTGGGAGGACCCCAACCCGTGGCGCGAGGCCTTCGCGCGTGAGGAGCGCGGCGACGGGCTGGTGCCCTTCCTCGTGCCGATCGGCGATGTCGAGGACTTGAGCGCGGTCAATGCCGACCAGGCGCTGAACGCCGACCCTGCCGCGCTCGCCGCCATCGCCGAGCGCTACCAGGCGGGCGAGGTGCTGGTGGCGGAGGCTGCGCCCGAGGGCGACCAGGTGAGCGTCGTGGTTCGGCGGTTCCAGGACGGGGCGCTGCTGGCCACGGACCAGGTGCGCGCGGCCGACGTGACCGCCGCCGTGGCGGCCGTCACCGACCCGATCGAGCGGGACTGGAAGGCGCAGAACCTCGTCGGCGGCGGCGGGGAGCAGACCATCACGGTTTCGGTGCCGCTCACCTCGCTCAAGGACTGGACGGAAATCCGGCGGCGGCTGCAATCGGTCTCCTCCCTGCGCAGCATGTCCGTGCGCTCCTTGAGCCGGGGCCTTGCCTGGGTCGACATCACCTATGCCGGCGACCAGCGGCAGCTGCAATTCGCGCTGGCGCAGCGCGAGCTCACGCTGGCGCCGGAGGCGAGCGGCCTGGGCTGGGTGCTGCAGCGCCGCGCCGGCCAATAGAGCGGAACCGGACGGGACCTCATCCTTGCGGCGCAGCCCCCTGATCGCCTCTCTTCCGAACCTGATCACGCTGGCGCGGCTGCTGTCGGTGCCGGTGGCGGTCTGGCTCATCCTCAACGAGCACTTCGCCGTCGCCTTCTGGCTGTTCGTGATCGCCGGCATTTCCGACGGCGTCGACGGCTACATCGCAAAGCGCTTCCGGGCCAAGAGCGAGCTCGGCGCCTATATGGACCCGCTCGCCGACAAGGCCCTGCTCATGAGCGTGTTCGTGACGCTCGGCTATGAGGGCGTGGTCGAGAGCTGGCTGGTGATCCTGATCGTCTTCCGCGACCTGCTGATCATCGGCGGGGCGCTGCTCTACGCGACCATGATCCGCGGCCTGCGCATGCAGCCGCTCCTCATCAGCAAGCTCAACACCGCGCTGCAGATCCTGCTCGCGGCGATGCTGCTCGCGAAGGCGGGCTTCGGCTTCGGCGACGGCGTCACCGATGCGCTGGTCCATGTGGTCGCGGCCACGACCATTCTGTCCGGCGCCGCTTATGTGGTGAAATGGGGCATCAAGGCCGCGCGCATCGGCGAGAGTCCGGCGGCCGGCGAATGACGGGGCGCCCGCAATGACTCGCGTCTCGCGTCAGAGGTGGTTCTGGCTCGCCGTGCTGGCCCTCGGCGTGCTGGCGCTCTATGCGCTGCGCGAGGTGCTGGCGCCCTTCGTCGCCGGCGCGGCGGTCGCCTATCTCTTGGATCCCGTCTGCGACCGGCTGCAGCGGATGGGCCTCAGCCGCACCTGGGCGACGACGGTGGTGACGCTCGCCTTCGTGGTGCTCGTGGTGCTGCTCCTGCTGCTGCTGGTGCCCACGCTCTACCACCAGCTCGTCAGCTTCATCGAAAGCCTGCCCGCGATCATCGAAGCGATCCGCAGCCGCGTCCAGCCGTTGATCGAGGATCTGCGCGACGCGGCCGGGCAGACCGGGCAGATCCGCCAGGCGGCGGGCGACTTCGTCGGGCGGGCGGTCAATTGGGCGCTGCAAGCGCTCGGCGGCCTGATCAGCGGCGGGCTGGCCCTGGTCAACATCCTCTCGCTGATCTTCATCACCCCGGTCGTCACCTTCTACCTGCTGCGCGACTGGGACCGGGTGGTGGCCCATATCGATTCCCTGTTGCCGCGCGAGCATGCCGAGACCATCCGCGAGCAGGCCCGGCTGGTGAACGAGACCCTGGCCGGATTCGTGCGGGGGCAAGCCACGGTCTGCCTCCTGCTCGGCACCTTCTATGCGGTGGCGCTGTCGCTGGCCGGCCTGAATTTCGGGCTGGCGATCGGGCTCATCGCGGGCATCCTCTCCTTCATTCCGTTCGTCGGCACCATTTTCGGCTTCCTCGCCTCGACCGGCCTGGCCTTCACCCAGTTCGAGGAGTGGCATCGCATCGCCATCGTCGTAGGCATCTTCTTCTTCGGCCAGTTCGTCGAGGGGAACTTCCTCACGCCCAAGCTGGTCGGCGACCGCGTGCGGCTGCATCCGGTCTGGGTGATCTTCGCCCTGCTCGCGGGCGGCGCCCTGTTCGGCTTCGTCGGCGTTCTGCTCGCCGTGCCGGTCGCGGCCGTGATCGGCGTCCTCGCCCGCTTTGCGATCTCCCGCTACACCGCCAGCCCGCTCTATGCCGGGACCACCCTGTCCGAGATCGGCTTCCGTCCCCGGCGCGAGTCCGGGGACTAGCGGGATGGGCCGAGGGGACTCGCGCCAGCTCGCCTTCCAGCTGCCGCACCGGCCCGCCACGGGCGCCGACGATTTCCTGGTCGCCGCGCCCAACGCCGATGCCGTCGCCTGGCTCGACCGCTGGCCCGCCTGGCCCGCGCCCGGTCTCGCCCTGCATGGGCCGGAAGGCTGCGGGAAGACGCATCTCTTGCGGGTCTGGCAGGCGCGCAGCGGGGCGCGGCTGCTGCGCCCCGCCGAGCTCGAAGTCCTGGACCTGACGTCGTTCGCCGCGGCCCCTCGCGCGGTCGCGCTGGACGACTGCGGAGGGCGGCTGCCCGAGCGGCCGCTGCTGCATCTCCATAATCTCCTCGCGGCGGCCGGGCTGCATCTCCTCCTGGCGGGGCGCAAGCCGCCCGCCCGCTGGCCGGTGGCGCTGCCCGATCTGCGCTCGCGCCTGGGCGCCGTTCCTGCCGTCGCCATCGCGCCGCCGGACGAGGCCCTCCTCGCGGGCATACTGGTGAAGCTCTTCGCCGATCGGCAGTTGCGCGTCGACGGCGCGGTCATCGACTATCTCCTGCCGCGGATGGAGCGGTCCTTCGCCGCGGCGGAGCGGCTCGTCGCGCGGCTGGACGCGATGGCTCTGCAGATGCGCCGCAGCGTGACGGTCGCGCTTGCGCGCGCAGCGCTCGAACTGGAGGGATCGGAGGAATAGATGGATCTCGGGATAGCCGGTCGCCGCGCGCTGGTCTGCGCGGCCAGCAAGGGCCTGGGCAAGGCCTGCGCCATGGCGCTGGCGCGCGAGGGCGTCGAGCTCGTCATCCTCGCCCGCACGCCGGGGCCGCTCGAGCAGGCGGCCGAGGAGATTCGACGGGCAACCGGAGCGAAGGTCGCGACCGTGGCCGCGGACATCTCCACAGATGCCGGGCGCGCCGCGGCGTTGGCGGCCATACCCGATCCCGACATCCTCGTGAACAATGCCGGGGGTCCTCCGCCGGGCGATTTTCGGAGCTGGTCCCGCGAGGATTGGATCCGCGCCATCGACGCCAACATGCTGGCGCCGATCCTGCTGATCCGCTCGGTCGTCGACGGCATGGTCGAGCGCCGTTTCGGGCGGATCGTCAACATCACCTCCAGCGCGGTGAAGATGCCGATCCCCAATCTCGGCCTCTCCAATGGCGCGCGCGCGGGCCTGACCGGCTTCGTCGGCGGGCTGGCGCGGCAGGTCGCGCATGCGAACGTGACGGTCAACAACCTGCTGCCGGGTCCCTTCGCCACCGACCGTCTTAAGGATAATTTCAGGTTTCAGGCACAGAAATCCGGGACCTCGTTCGAGCAGGAGTGGCAGCGCAGGCAATCCGAGAACCCGGCGCGGCGCTTCGGGGAACCGGATGAGTTCGGCGCGCTCTGCGCTTTTGTGTGCGGCGCGCGATCGGGCTACATTACCGGCCAGAATCTGCTGATCGACGGCGGCGCGTACCCCGGCACGATGTAGAAACCGCAGGGGATAGGGGGGACGGCATGGCGGTACGGGACGCCATGATTGCGGGAGTGGGCGAGCGTCAGGCCTCAGCGGTGCTTCGGCTGTTGCGGCCGAGGCAATGGGTGAAGAACGCGTTCGTCGCGGCGCCCTTGTTCTTCACCCCGGCCATGGTCTCGCCGGACTCGGTGCTGCGCGTGGTGGCCGGCGTGCTCTGCTTCTGCGCGCTGTCGAGCGCCGTCTACATCCTCAACGACTATCTCGACCGCGAGGCCGATCGGCTGCACGAGACCAAGCGGCACCGCCCGCTCGCATCCGGCGCCGTCTCGCCGGCCGTCGCGCTGGCGCTGATGGGAGCGCTCATCCTCGTCGGCTTCAGCGGCGCCTTCGCGCTCGATTTCGGCTTCGGTCTGGTCGGGGCCGCCTATCTTGCGCTCAATCTCTCCTATTCCTTCGGCCTGAAGCGCGTCTCCATCCTGGACGTGATGATGATCTCGCTCGGCTTCGTGCTGCGGATCTATGCCGGCGGCGCGCTGATCGGCGTCGAGCCCACGGTCTGGATCACCGTCTGCACGGGGCTGCTGGCGCTGTTCATGGCGCTTGCCAAGCGCCGGGACGACCTCGCCAAGGGTCTCGGCGGCGAGCACCGCGCCAGCCTGACGGGATATTCGACGCGCTTCCTCGACACCGCGGTCGCGATCGTGCTGGGCGCGCTGGTCGTCTCCTACATCATCTACACGACCGACATGGACAACCGGCACCGGTTCGGCACCGACCAGCTCTTCATCACCACGCCGTTCGTGATCGCAGGGGTCCTGCGCTACCTGCAGATCACCATCGTCGAGGAGCGCTCCGGATCGCCCACCGACATCGTCCTGACGGATCGCTTCCTGATCATTGCCGCGGCGGGCTGGGTGGCCACGTTTGGATGGCTGATCTACCTGTGACGAGCCCCCCGCCGTTCACGGCCGGCCGGTTGCGCCGTCTGGAATGGGGAGTGGTGCTCACGGCGGCGATCTTCGCCGCGCTCGGCGGCGCGGCCGCGCTCCTCGTGGGCGGCTCGGAGGTGCTGTCCGCGCTCGCGCGCATCGGGCCTGGGACCTTGCTCACGCTCCTGCTGCTCTCGCTTTTGAACTACGCGCTTCGTCTGCTGCGCTGGCACCGGCTGGCACAGCGGATCGGGGTGGGGGTGCCGATCGCGCGGACCACGCTCTATTACATCGCGGGCTTCGCCATGACGGCGACGCCGGGAAAGCTGGGCGAGGCCCTGCGCCTGTGGCTGATCAGGCGCAGCGACGGCCATCGCTACGATCGCATGCTGCCGCTCTTGCTGGCCGACCGGCTGTTCGACGCGCTGGGCCTGCTCCTGATCGGGCTCGCCGGGATCGCCGCTTTTCCCGAGCAGCGCTGGATCGCCGTCCTCGCGGTGGCGGCGCTGGGTCTCCTCGTGGCGGCTCTTGCGAGGCCGGGCTGGTTGCTCGGGTGCCTGCTGTGGCTGCTCGGCGCCGCGGGCCCGCGCTTCGCGCGCCCGCTCGCCAGCCTCAGGCGCTCCGTCCGCGGCACCGCCGCGATCCTCAAGGCCGCGCCCTTCGCCGACGCGCTGCTCCTGTCCGCGATCGGCTGGGGCGCCGAATGCCTGGCCTTCTCGCTGCTGCTCGATGCCATGGGCGCTCCGATCGGCATTGTGGCCGCCGCCTTCGTCTTCGCCTTTGCCGTCGCGGCGGGGGCGGCGACGCTGCTGCCCGGCGGCTTGGGCGGCACCGAGGCCACCATGGTGGCGCTCCTCGCCTCGCTCGGCGTCGATCTCGGCACCGCGCTTGCCGCCACCCTCGTGATCCGCGCCACGACGCTGTGGTTCGGCGTCGCGCTGGGCTTTCTCACCCTGCCGGCGGCGCTGAGGACGGCGATTGCAGTCCGGCCCACCGGAGCCGAAGCATGAGCTGGGCCAGCATCGAGCTGGCCGGCTGGGGGCGCACCAGCCGCGGGGCGATGACCGCCTGCCGGCCCGAGCGCGTCTCGGAGATCCGCGAGCGGATGGGCGAGGCCGTGCCGGGCGCGGGGCTGATCGGGCATGGCGCGGGCCGCGCCTACGGCGATGCAGCCCTGAACGCCGGCGGCCGCGTCATGCTGATGCGGCGGCTGGACCGAATGCTCGCCTTCGATCCCGAGACCGGCCTGCTGGAAACGGAGCCCGGCGTCAGCTTTGCCGACCTGCTTGCCGCCTTTCTGCCGCGCGGCTGGCTGGCGGCTGCGACGCCCGGGACCGCCTTCGCCACGCTGGGCGGCGCGGTCGCCAACGACGTGCACGGCAAGAACCACGACCGCATGGGCAGCTTCGGCGACCACCTCGCCTGGATCGATCTGATGCTGCCCTCCGGCGAGGTGGCGCGCGTGACCGAGGGCGGGGACCCGGCGCTGTTCCGGGCGACCATCGGCGGGCTCGGCCTGACGGGCGTGGTGGTGGGGCTCGGCCTCAAGCTGATGCGCGTGCCTTCCGGCGCCGTGCGCGTGCGCGAGCGCCGCTGCCGCGATCTCGATGCGTTTCTTGCGGCGCTGAACGAGGTGCGGACGCGCTCGGCCTATTCGGTCGGCTGGATCGACGGGCTGGCCAGGGGCGGCGCGCTCGGTCGCGGCATCCTGGAGGAGGCCGAGCCTGAGCCCGCGGCCGAGCTTCCGGCGCGCCGGACCCGCCAGCTCAGCGTCCCGGTCGATCTCCCCGGCTTCGTGCTCAACGGGGCCACGGTCGGGCTGTTCAATGCCGCCTATTTCCGCCGCGTGCCGGAGGGCGGCCGCGATCGGCTCATGCCCTATGCGCGCTTTCTCTACCCGCTGGATTCGATCGGCCAATGGAACCGCATCTATGGCCGCGGCGGCTTCTACCAGTTCCAATGCGTGCTGCCGGACGCAACGGCCCCTGTGGGGCTGCGCCGCATGCTCGAGGAGATCTCCGAGACCGGCCGCGCGAGCTTCCTTGCGGTGCTGAAGACGTTGGGCGGGGAGGGGCGGGGATTCCTCTCCTTCCCGATGCGCGGCTTCACCCTGGCGCTCGATTTCCCGCGCCGGCCCGGCGTGGAGGATCTGCTGGCCCGGCTCGAGCGGCTGACGCTCGATCACGGCGGTCGCATCTATCTGGCCAAGGACGCCGCGCTTTCGCCGGAGGGATTCCGCCGCATGTACACGCGCCATCCGGAATTCGAGGCGGTGCTGGAGCGGGTGGACCCGGAGCGGCGGCTCAATTCCGACATGGCGCGCCGCCTCAAGATCCGGGAGCGCGCCCCATGACCATGGAACGCGCCTGGCTCGTGCTCGGCGGCAGCTCCGCCATCGCCCGCGCCTTCGCGCGCGTGGCGGCGGAGGCGGGCGCGGACGTGATCCTCGCCGGGCGCGACCTGGAGGATCTGGAGCGGAGCGCGCGCGACCTCGAGGTGCGCTACGGCCGGCGGGCGGAGGCGCTGCGCTTCGATGCGACCGAGTTTGCGAGCCATGCGGGGTTCGTCGATGCCGTGCGCGCCCGGGCGCGCAAACTCGATGTGATGCTCGCCTTCGGGCTGATGCCGAACCAGGAGGCGATCGACGCCGACCCTGCGCTGGGCGTCCAGGCGATCGCCGCGA
>JAREAF010000284.1 GCA_029240475.1 Rhodospirillales bacterium
GACCCTCTCGCTCGCCCCGATCCGACCCGCCGCATGTTATAAGTGATCACATGTTCCGGCTGCAAGCGAACAACAGCGCCAAGCTGCAAAGCCTCGCCGGTCCTTCGCGCATCGGGCGGCGCTCCACCGGCCTTAAACAGGATTTCGCCAGGATCGAGCGGGGCAAGCGCAATCGTGCGTTGATCCTAATCGTCCCGGTGTTTTTGTTCGTCCTGGTCATGTTCGTCGGCCCGATCGGGCTGTTCCTCTTCCGGTCCGTCGACAATTCCATCGTCCCGCGCACGCTGCCGCGGACCGTCGCCGCTCTGGAGGAATGGGACCGCCGCGACCTGCCCTCGGAGGCGGCGTTCGCCGCGATCGTAGCCGACCTGCGCGCAGCGAAGCAAACCGGCAACACGGCCGCCGTCCTCGCCCGCCGCCTCAACGCCGCCCAAGTCGGCTTCCGGAGCCTCATTCTCAAGACCGCCAACAAGCTGCCGGAGGAGGCGCCGCCCTCCTGGCACGAGGCGCTGATCCAGCTCGACCGCAAATGGGGCGAGCATGAGACCTGGGCGGTGCTGAAGAACGAGTCCGGCCGGATCACGCCCTCCTACCTGCTCGCCGCCCTCGACCTGCAGCTGGCTCCCGACGGCAGCGTGCAGGCGACGCCTGCGGAACGCGCGCTCTATCGCCCGCTGCTTTGGCGCACGCTGGAGATCAGCGGCGAGGTGGCGCTCCTCTGTCTGTTGCTCGGCTACCCGACCGCCTTCGTGCTGAGCGTCACGCCGCAACGCTGGGCCAACATCCTGATGATCGGCGTGCTCCTGCCGTTCTGGACCTCGCTGTTGGTGCGCACCACCGCCTGGGTCATCCTGCTGCAGGGCAATGGGCCGGTGAACCAAGGGCTGCTCTGGCTTGGGTTTGTCGAGGCGCCGCTGCAGCTGATCTTCAACCGCTTCGGCGTTTTGGTGGCGATGGTGCAGGTGCTGCTGCCCTTCATGATCCTGCCGCTCTACAGCGTGATGAAGGGGATCTCCCCGCAGCATGTGCGCGCGGCCCGCTCGCTGGGCGCGACCACCCGGACGGCGTTCCTTCGCGTCTACCTGCCGCAGACGCTGCCCGGCGTCGCGGCGGGCTCGCTCCTCGTCTTCATCATGGCGCTCGGCTACTACATCACGCCCGCGCTGGTCGGCGGTCCGAACGATCAGATGATCAGCTACTTCGTCAGCTACCACCTGAACGAGACGAACAATTGGGGCATGGCCTCGGCGCTGGGAGCCATCCTTTTGGTGGCGACCGTGCTGCTGATCGTGCTGTTGGGCCGGGCGGTCGCCGTCCGCCGCGTGCTGGGGAGGTGAGGGGATGGCGCTGCCGGCCTATTCGAGCCGCGAGGACAAGCTCTGGCATTACGGCGCGCGCCTGCTCTGCGCGGTCGTGCTCGCCTATCTCCTGCTGCCGATGCTGATCATTGTCCCGATCTCGTTCACATCGGGCAACCTGCTCTCCTTCCCGCTGCCGGGCTTCTCCTTGCGCTGGTACGAGAGCCTCTATGCCGGAACCTCCTGGACCGATGCGGCGCGCAACAGCCTGCTGATCGGCCTCTCCGCAACGGCGCTCTCGGTCGTGCTGGGCACCTTGGGCGCGCTGGGACTAGCCCGCGCCCGCTTCAGGCTCAAGCCCGTGGTCATCGGCCTCATCGTCTCGCCGATGGTGATCCCCATCGTGATCACCGCGGTCGGCACCTATTTCTTCCTGGTGGCGATCGGCCTGGTCGGCACCTATCCGGGCTTGATCCTGGCGCACACGGTGCTCGCCGTTCCCTTCGTCGTCATCACCGTTCTGGTGACGCTGGACGGCTTCGACCAGAACCTGATGCGCGCGGCCTCCAGCCTCGGCGCCTCGCCCTGGACTGCGTTCCGCCGAGTCATGCTGCCGATCATCTTCCCCGGCGTCGCTTCCGGCGCGCTGTTCGCCTTCGCCACCTCGCTCGACGAGCTGGTGGTCACCCTGTTCGTCGCGGGGCCGGACCAGCGCACCCTGCCGCGGCAGATCTTCTCGGGCGTGCGCGAGTATGTGAGCCCGGCCATCGCCGCGGTCGCCACGATCCTGGTCCTGCTCTCCTCGCTGCTGCTGCTGACCGTCGAGCTGCTCCGCCGCCGGGCGGAGCGGATGCGGGCGCGGCCGGGGGGCTAGCCGATGACGGCGAGCGGGAGCAGGGGACCGGGCTGTCCCTTCGGTTCGCACCGCGCCGGCGGCGCGCTGCCGCAGTCGGCCCTTTGCGTCGATGCCGACCCGCAGATCCGGGATGACGAGCTCAGGATCGAAGTCGAGCGGCTCAATCTCGATTCCTCCAGCATGCGGCAGATCGCGGAAGCCTGCGGCGGCGACCTCGATCGCATCCGGGCGCGCATCGCCGAGATCGTCGCCACGCGCGGCAAGATGCACAATCCGGTCACGGGCTCGGGTGGCGTATTGATCGGCCGAATCGACGCGATCGGGCCCGCTTATCCTGATCGCGGCATCACGCGCGGCGACGCAGTCTGCACGCTGATCTCGCTCTCCCTGACGCCGCTGAAGCTGCGGCGCATCGGCGAAATCGATCTCCGCACCGGCCAGGTGGAGGCCGAGGGCACGGCGATCCTGTTCGAAAGCGGCCTCTTCACGAAGCTCCCCGGCGACATGCCCTCCGCCATGGCGATGGCGCTCTGCGACGTGGCGGGCGCGCCGGCCACGGTGCTGCGCGTCGCGCGGCCGGGCGATCGGATCGCCGTGCTGGGCGCCGGCGGCAAGGCGGGCCTGCTGAGCCTTTACGCCGCGCGCGAACGGCTCGGGCGGACCGGACAGCTGATCGCGCTCGATCTGGGCCGCGAGGCCTGCGCCCGGATCGATAGGCAGGCCATCGCCGATCGGGTGCTGGATATCGACCTGCGCGACCCGATCGCGACGCATCGCGCCATGATGGAGGCGACCGGCGGCGCGCTGGCGGACCTCACGCTCAACATGACCAATGCCGCCGGAACGGAGGGCGCGGCGATCCTCAGCACCCGCCGGCGCGGGCGGATCGTGTTCTTCAGCATGGCGACGTCATTCCAGGCCGCCGCGCTGGGCGCGGAGGGCCTCGGCCGCGACGTGGAGATGTGGATCGGCAACGGCTATCTGGAGGGATGGGTGGAGCAGGCCTTCAGCCTCGCGCGCGCCCATCCGAAGCTCTGGGACGAGTTCCGCCGGCTCTGAGGGGCATCCGCATCGCTCGCACGCCGTTGAAGCGGCATGTGCCCCAGGGGAGCTGAACCCGGATGAGCCATGTCGTGCTGCTCGGCGATTCGATCTTCGACAATGTGGCCTATGTCGCGGGCGGCCCCGACGTCGTCGCGCAGCTGCGGGACCGGCTGCCTGCGGGCTGGCGGGCCACGCTCTGCGCCGTCGACGGGGCGGTGACACGAGATGTCCAGCGGCAGCTCGAATGCATACCATCGGACGCCACCCATCTGGTGGTGAGCGTCGGCGGCAACGACGCCCTCGGTCATTCCGGCGTGCTCGATCAGGGCGCCCGGTCCATGGCCGAAGCGATCTGGCGGCTGGCGGACATCCGCGATGAGTTCCGGCGGAACTATGGCGCCATGCTCGAGCTGGTGCTCCGGCCGGGTCTCCCGACTGCCGTCTGCACCATCTATGACGGACGGTTCCCGGACCCGCGCCAGCAAAGGCTGGGAGCCACGGCCCTCACCATCTTCAACGACTGCATCACCCGGCTTGCCTTCGCGCGTGGGCTGCCCCTGGTCGATCTGCGGCTGATCTTCAGCGAGGCTGGCGACTACGCCAACCCCATCGAGCCTTCGGTGAAAGGCGGCGCCAAGATGGCCGAAGCGATTGCGGCGCTGGTGGCGCAGCACGGTTTTTCGAATGCCCGCTCGGAGATCTTCATCTGACGGACCGGGGCGCTCCGGCCTGGGAGCGCCCTCGATCCGACCGATCAGGCGGCCTGGATCTTGATCCAGGCCTCGTCATAGTGGCGGGTGGCGTCGCCGACATCGACCATGCCTTCCGACTTCGCCACCACCTCGGCCGGCGGATAGATCGCCTTGTTGTTCAGGTTTTCCGGCTTCAGGAACGGCCGCGCGGCCGCGTTCGAGGTCGGATAGTTCGTCGTGTTGGCGATGTCGGCATTCACCTCGGGATCTGGATGTGGTTGAGGAAGGCGTGCGCATTCTCAGGATGCGGCGCGTCGGTCGGGATGCAGGCGCCGTCGACCCACAGATAGGTGCCCTCCTTGGGCGCGGCGAAGGCGATATCCTCATCCTCCTCGGCGGCATGGATGATGTCGCCGCTCCACTCCATCACCACATCGACATCGCCTGCCAGCAGCATGTCCTGGCCCTGGTCGGGCGCGAAGGCCTTGATGTGCGGCTTCTGCTTGATCAGGAGGTCGCGCGCGGCGGCGATCTGCGCGGGGTCGGTGCTGTTCAGCGGATAGCCCAGATACTTCATCGCCAGCCCCAGCACGACGCGCTGGTCGGCCAGCAGCGCTATCCGCTGCGAATAGGCGTCGCTGTCGAACACCGTCTTCCAGCTGTCCGGCGGCGTCTGGACCTTCGATTTGCGATAGCCGATCCCGACCGTGCCCCACATATAGGGCACGCAATATTCCAGGCCCGGGTCATAGCTCAGATTCTGGAACTCCGGAGCGATGTTCTTGATGTTCGGGATCTTGGAATGGTCGAGCGGCACCAGCATGCCCAGCTTGATCATGGTCTCGACCATGTAGTCGCTCGGGATAATGATGTCGTAGCCGGGATTGCCCGCCTTCAGCTTGGCGAACATCTCTTCATTGTTGGCATAGAGATCGTACTGGACCTTGATGCCCGTGCGCTCGGTGAAGGTGTCGAGCGTCGTCTCGCCGATATAGGTGTCCCAGTTGTAGACATTGAGCTGCTTTTCTTCGGCGGAGCGGGCGCGGGCCGGGGCGAGCGCGATGCCGACGGCGGCGGCCGAGCCCGCCAGGAAACGGCGGCGGCCTATATGAGCGAAGGCTGAGCGGGTCATCATCATGTTCCTCCCGTTTGGGCCGTTGTTCTTGTAACTATTG
>JAREAF010000285.1 GCA_029240475.1 Rhodospirillales bacterium
GAACAGCCGCTTGACCGCGCCCAGCTCGATCTCGTCGCCCAGCGGCGTCGAGGTGCCGTGCGCGTTGACGTAGTCGATGTCCTCGGGGTTGAGCTTGGCGCGCTTCAGCGCCGCCGACATGGCGCGAAACGCGCCGTCCCCATCCTCGGTTGGCGCGGTGATGTGGTAGGCGTCGCCGGACATGCCGTAGCCGATCAGCTCGGCATAGATGGTCGCGCCCCGCTTCTTGGCGTGCTCCAGCTCCTCCAGGACGACGATGCCCGCGCCCTCGCCCATGACGAAGCCGTCGCGGTCGCGGTCCCAGGGCCGCGAGGCGCGCTCGGGCGTGTCGTTGAAGCCGGTCGACAGCGCGCGCGCCGCGGCGAAGCCGGCAACGCCGAGGCGGCAGACCGCGGCTTCGGTCCCGCCCGCCACCATCACGTCGGCATCATCGAGCGCGATCATGCGGGCGGCGTCGCCCAGCGCATGCGCGCCGGTCGAGCAGGCGGTCACCGGCGCGTGGTTGGGGCCCTTGAAGCCATATTTGATCGAGACATGGCCCGAGGCGAGATTGATCAGAGCCGAGGGGATGAAGAAAGGGCTCATCCGCCGCGGGCCCTTCTCCTTCAGCGTGATCGAGCCTTCATAGATGGTCTCGAGCCCGCCGATGCCCGAGCCGATCATCACGCCGGTGCGGCGGCGACCCTCCTCGTCCTGCGGCATCCAGCCCGAATTCTCCACCGCCTGCTGGGCCGCGCCCATCGCATAGACGATGAAGCGGTCCATCTTGCGCTGGTCCTTGGGCGGGACATAGTCGTCGGCATTGAAGCCGCCGGTCGCGGTGTCGCCCGGCGGCACCTGGCCGGCGATCCGCGCCGGAAGGTCGGAGACGTCGAAATTCTGGATCGCGCGCACGCCGGACTTGCCGGCGGTCAGCCGCTCCCAATTCACCTCGACGCCGCTGCCGAGCGGCGTCACCAGGCCCATTCCGGTCACGACAACGCGCCGCATCACCGGCCTTCGATTCGCAGGATGGTCGCGCCAGGCACCGTCCGATGCACCCTATTTGCTGCGCGCTTCGATGAAGTTGATGGCGTCCTTGACGGTGAGGATCTTCTCGGCGGCGTCGTCCGGAATCTCGCAGCCGAACTCCTCCTCGAAAGCCATCACCAGCTCGACCGTGTCGAGGCTGTCCGCGCCCAGATCGTCGATGAAGCTGGCATTCTCGGTCACCTTGGACTCATCGACGCCAAGATGCTCGACGACGATCTTCTTCACGCGCTCGGCGATATCGCTCATCCCCAAACCTCTAAAGCTTTCCATTTGTTGCAGAATCCGGGACTTCAAACCCAGGCTCCGGCCGGGCTTTTCGCAGGCGCGGGTCACTTAACACAGTCCGCGCGGTTTGGCCAGAAGCCGGAGCGGCCTGCCGCGAATCCCTTCAGATCATGGCCATCCCGCCATTGACGTGCAAGGTCTGGCCGGTGACGTAGCCCGCCTCTTCGCTGGCGAGATAGGCGACCGCCGCCGCCACGTCCTCGGGGGCGCCGAGCCGCCCGCCCGGAATTCGTTCCAGCAGCTTGGCCTTCTGCTCGTCGTTGAGGGCGCCGGTCATAGCGGTCTCGATGAAGCCCGGCGCGACCGTGTTGACCGTGATCCCGCGCGAGGCCACCTCCTGGGCCAAGGCCTTGGAGAAGCCGATCATGCCCGCCTTCGATGCGGCATAATTGACCTGGCCGGGGTTGCCCGTGACCCCCACGATGGAGGTGATCGAGACGATCCGGCCCCAGCGGCGCTTCATCATTCCCCGCACCGCCGCGCGGGACAGGCGGAAGGCGGCGGTCAGATTGACCTCCAGCACCGTCTGCCAATCCTCGTCCTTCATCCTGAGGATGAGGGTGTCGCGCGTCAGCCCGGCATTGTTGACGAGGATATCGAGCGCGCCCATGGCGGCTTCGGCCTCTCCGACCAGGCGCTGGGTCGCTTCCGCATCGGCAAGGTTGCAGGGCAGGATATGGACCCGCCCGCCCAGCTCGCCCGCGAGCTGCTGCAGCGCCTCCAGGCGCGTGCCGGAGAGCGCGACCGTCGCCCCCTGGCGATGGAGCGCGAGGGCGATCGCGCGGCCGATGCCGCCCGAGGCGCCGGTCACCAGCGCGGTCTTGCCGGTCAAGTCGAACATGTCGCTTCGCTCCAGATCACAGAAGTCAGAAGTCAGAAGTCAGAGGCGCCGGAGCTCTCTTCTGACTTCTGACTTTTGATTTCTGACTTTTGAGGGCTAAAGCCCCCTCGCGAGCGCTTCGAGCTCCTCCGGAGTTCCCGCCGAGCTTGCGGCGATGTCGCGGTCGATTCGCTTGACGAGGCCGCTCAGCACCTTGCCCGCGCCGAGCTCGACGATCGTGTCGACGCCCGCCGCCTTCATCGCAAGCACGCTCTCGCGCCAGCGGACGAGGGCCGTCACCTGCTCCACCAGTAGGCGACGAATGCTCTCCGGATCCTTCACCGGCGCGGCGGTGACGTTTGCGACCACCGGCACGGCGGGCGGCAGCATTTTCGCCTCCGCCAGCGCCTCCGCCATTTCGTCGGCGGCAGGCTTCATGAGCGCGCAATGGAAGGGTGCGCTGACCGGCAGCATGACCGAGCGCTTGATGCCGCGCCCGGCTGCCAGGGCCACCGCGCGCTCCACCGCCGCCTTGTGGCCACTGACCACCACCTGGCCCGGCGCATTGTCGTTGGCGGGCGCGCAAATCTCGCCCTGGGCGGCGTCCTTCGCGATCGCCTCGGCCTGCTCCAGGTCGGCGCCGATCAGGGCGGCCATGGCGCCCTCACCCACCGGCACCGCGCGCTGCATGGCCCGCCCGCGGCGCTTCAGCAGCCGGGCGGCGTCGGCGACCTGGAACGCGCCCGCCGCGGCCAGCGCCGAATACTCCCCGAGGCTGTGCCCCGCCACATAGGTCGCCGAATCGGCCAGGCGGCAGCCCAGCTCCCGCTCCAGCACGCGAACGGCGGCGAGGCTGACGGCCATCAGCGCGGGCTGCGCATTCTCGGTCAGCGTCAGCTCCGACTCGGGGCCCTCGCGCATCAGCTTGGAGAGGCGCTGCTTCAGCGCCTCGTCGACCTCCTCGAAGAGCTCGCGCGCGGCCGGGAAAGCCTCGGCCAGCGCCTGCCCCATGCCGACGGTCTGAGAGCCCTGACCGGGAAAGACGAATGCGCGCGCCATGCCTGCAAGCCCCCTGAGGATGGTGGGGCGGCATTCATACCGGCCGCCGGCGGGGTGTCAAGGCGGCCGCTCCGGGCTATAAGACCAGCTCCTACGCATGCCTCTCGACGGAGCAGACCCATGGCCGACCCGCGCCTCGACAACAGCCGCAAGATCCGCGCCCCGCGCGGCAGCAAGATCAGCGCCAAGAGCTGGCTGACCGAGGCGGCCTTGCGGATGCTGATGAACAATCTCGACGAGGAGGTCGCGGAGAAGCCGCAGGAGCTGGTCGTCTATGGCGGCATCGGCCGGGCGGCGCGAGACTGGGCCTCCTACGACCGCATCGTCGCCAGCCTGAAGGAGCTGGAGGGCGACGAGACCCTGCTGGTGCAATCGGGCAAGCCTGTCGGCATCTTCAAGACCCATCCCGACGCGCCGCGCGTGCTGATCGCCAACTCCAATCTGGTGCCGCGCTGGTCTACCTGGGAGCATTTCCGCAAGCTCGACCAGGCCGGCCTCATGATGTACGGCCAGATGACCGCCGGCTCTTGGATCTATATCGGCAGCCAGGGCATCGTGCAGGGCACCTACGAGACCTTCGTCGAGGTCGGCCGGCGCCACTATGGCGGTAATCTGAAAGGCAAATGGATCCTGACCGGCGGCCTCGGCGGCATGGGCGGCGCGCAGCCGCTCGCCGCCACCATGGCCGGCGCCTCCATGCTCGCGGTGGAATGCGCGCCGAGCCGTATCGATCGCCGCCTGGAGACTCGCTATCTCGACCGCCGCGCCGACACGCTCGACGAGGCGCTTGGCATGATCCAGGACGCCGTGCGCAAGGGCGAGGCGGTGTCCGTCGGGCTGCTCGGCAACGCGGCGGAGGTCTTCCCCGAGCTGGTGCGCCGCGGCGTTCGGCCCCACGTCGTCACCGACCAGACCAGCGCGCACGACCCATTGAACGGCTATCTGCCGGCCGGCTGGACGCTGGATCAGGCGGAGAAGATGCGCATCAGCGACCCGGATGCGGTGGTGAAGGCCGCCAAGGCCTCGATGGCCACGCAAGTGCGCGCCATGCTCGACTTCCATCGCATGGGCGTGCCCGTGCTCGACTACGGCAACAACATCCGGCAGATGGCGCTCGAGGAGGGCGTGGATCACGCCTTCGACTTCCCGGGCTTCGTGCCGGCCTATATCCGCCCGCTCTTCTGCCGCGGCATCGGCCCGTTCCGCTGGGCGGCGCTGTCCGGCGAAGCTGAGGACATCTACCGCACCGATGCGAAGGTCAAGGAGCTGATCCCCAACGATCCGCATCTGCACAATTGGCTCGAGATGGCCCGCAAGCGCATCCAGTTCCAGGGCCTGCCCGCGCGCATCTGCTGGGTGGGATTGGGCGACCGTGCCCGGCTCGGGCTCGCCTTCAACGAGATGGTGGCGCGGGGCGAGCTGAAGGCCCCGGTCGTGATCGGCCGCGACCATTTGGATTCAGGCTCGGTCGCCAGCCCCAATCGCGAGACCGAAGGCATGAAGGACGGCTCGGACGCCGTCTCCGACTGGCCGCTCCTGAATGCGCTGCTCAATTGCGCGAGCGGGGCGACCTGGGTCTCGCTCCATCACGGCGGCGGCGTGGGCATGGGCTTCTCCCAGCATGCCGGGATGGTGATCGTGGCCGACGGCACAAAGGAGGCGGCGCGGCGGCTCGAGCGGGTGCTGACCAATGATCCGGCCTCGGGCGTCATGCGCCACGCAGATGCGGGCTACGAGATCGCCATCGATTGCGCCCGCGAGCACGGGCTGAAGCTGCCGATGCTTGCCTGAAGGTCAGCCCGCCGATTTGAACAGCTCGATCACTTCCGCGGGCCCTTCCGCCAGGACGATGTCGAAGGTCCCGGTGCGCACGCCATCCGCCCGCTTGGC
>JAREAF010000286.1 GCA_029240475.1 Rhodospirillales bacterium
TCGAGCCGGAGGGAGGCTACGCCCATGCGAATCCCGTCCCTGCTCGCCGCAGCCATCCTGATCGGCGGCGGAGCCGCGGCGCCGGCCGCCGCCGCTCCGCAAATCCTCGGCGTGGTCGCCAGCATCGCGCCGGTCGAGATGAGCTGCACGGGCGAGACCTGCACGGCCCGGCTCAGCGCCTTCTGCCTGCAGCGCGAGCGCCAGGTGCCAGGCGAGCACAGCGCCTATCGTGCCGCAGACCCCGGCGCCTACACGCTTGTTGCACGCCGCGCGGACGGCTCCACCATCAAGGTTCCGCTCGATGAGCGCGTGAGCTTCAGCAGCGCCTTCGGCTACGCCTCGGTGCGGATCTCCGTCCCGGCGGCGGTCCTCGACGAGTGGGAAGCTGCATCTCTCGCGGTCGAGGTGGCGCCCTCGGCAGCGGTGATTCCGGTGCCGGTGGCGGGCGATGCCGATCCGCTGAATGCTGAGGAGATCGCGGTTGCGACCGGCCCCTTGCGCGCGCTGGCGAGCCGCCATTTCGACGCGCCCTCGACAGCGCGCGACGCCGCGCATCTGATCGAGGCCGTGGTGAACGGCTTCCCGGTGCAAAGCTGGGAAGGCTCGGTCGATCGCGCAGGCCTGTGGCAGCGCCAGGTGACGCCGGGGCTTCAAGCCGCCGCTTCGTCCGAGGCCGTCGCCCTCGCCCGTTCGATTTACGAGAACTGCCTGCCCAGCTCCTACAGCATGCGCCAGTGCCTGGAGCTCAAGCACATGAATCTCTTGTCCGACGCCAACCGCGCCTATTGGGACGAAGCCAGCCCCGGAAGCTGAGGAGATCACCCTGATGAATGCGCTTTCCGCCGCCGCCCTCGCCACTACCGCGATGATCGCCATGGCAGGGGGCTTCGCCGCTCCGGCCGCCGCCGCCCCGCAGGCGCTCGGCGTGATGGCGAGCCAGGGACCCGTCCCGCTCGCCTGCGAGGGCGGCGAGTGCCGCGCCGAGGTCACCGCCTTCTGCCTGCAGGAATCGCGGCCGGTGCCGCCCGAGGGCACGGCCTATCGGGCGGTCGGGACGGCGCCGATGAGCCTCGTGCTGAGCCGGGCCGACGGCAGCACCCTGACCTTGGATGCCTCCAAGCATGCGCGGCTGTCGTCTCGGCGCGGCTTCACGGCGGTGTCGATCGCCGTTCCGCACTCGTTGCTCGCGCAGCATGGGGCCGTCGCGGCGTCGATCGAAATCGGCCCGGAGGTCACCGTTGCGCCCGTCGCCCTCGCCGGCGACCCCGCGCCGCAGAGCGAAGATGAGCTGGCGCTGGCGGCCGGCCCGCTCCGCAGCATCGCCGCCGAGCGGCTCGAGCAGGGCGCGGCCGCCGACGCCGCGCGCCTGACGCAGCGGCTCATCAATGCCCTGCCCCGCCAGGACGAAGAGACGACCGAGATCCGCGACCGCCTCTGGGACGTGGCTATTGGCGGCGTGACCTCCGCCGACCCCAAGGGGCTGGCGATGGCCCGCCGCTCCTATGATGGGTGCCAGGCGGCGCTGCAGACCGGCTACATGAAGAACATGCGCCATTGCCTCGAACTCCAGCATGGCGAGATGATGATCGAGCGCAACCACGCCTTCTGGCGCGAGATCCAGCCGGGAAGCTGATTCAGAAGTCAGAAGACAGAAGTCAGAAGTCAGGCTCTCCAATTCATCCGCTCCGGCTGGCGCTCCGGTCGGGTGCGGTTCTCTTTACTGACTTCTGACACCTGACTTCTGACTCCTGGAAACGGCGTTCTTCCGCCAATTCCTGTCGCGCGAACACGAGCCCCGCCGCTATGCTCGGGCTGTCTAGGGCGCTTGCCTGCAAGGGCCGGATTCTGGGAGGCGGTTAGGACATGAAGAGCCATGCGCGCGTGGTGGTGATCGGCGGCGGGATCGTCGGCGTCAGCACCGTTTATCACCTCGTCAAGCGCGGCTGGACGGACGTGGTCCTGGTCGAGAAGACCGAGCTGACCGCGGGCTCCACCTGGCACGCCGCCGGGCTCCTGCCGCTGTTCAACATGAGCTATTCGGTCGGCCAGCTGCACAAATACTCGGTCGATCTCTACAAGACGCTGGAGGCCGAGACCGGCCAGCCCGTCAGCTTCCACCAGACCGGCAACCTCCGGCTCGCCACCAACTGGGACCGGATGGACGAGTACAAGAAGTACTCGGGGACGGCGAACACGATCGGCGTGCCCTTCGAGCTGATCGGCCCCGCGGAGGTCAAGAAGCTGTGGCCGCTCTGCGAGATCGACGGCGTCGTCGGCGCGCTCTTCCACCCGCATGACGGCCATGTCGCGCCCGCCGACGTGACGCAGGCGCTCGCCACCGGCGCGCGCCGCGGCGGCGCCGAGATCAACCGCCAGACCAAGGTCATTGGAATACAGCAGAAGCCGAACGGCGAATGGCTGGTGAAGACCGACAAGGGCGACATCACCGCCGAGCATGTCGTGACCGCCACCGGCTCCTGGGCGCGGCAGGTCGCGGCCATGGTCGGGCTCGACATCCCGGTGATCCCGGTCGAGCACCAGTTCATCGTGACCGAGCCGACGCCCGAGCTGGTCGAGCGCCACAAGCAGGGCCTCAAGGAGCTGCCGGTGCTGCGCGAGAGCGACCAGTCCTATTACCTGCGCGAGGAGCGGCAGGGACTGATCGTCGGGCCCTATGAGCGCCACGCGCCGGCCTGGGCGGTGGACGGCGTGCCCGACAGCTTCGGGCAGGAGCTGCTCGCCCCCGATTTCGACCGCATCCAAGTGCATATCGACGCCGCCATGCGCCGCGTGCCGATGCTGGCGAAGGCGGGGATCAAGGACTGCATCAACGGGCCCATCCCCTACACGCCGGACGGCAGCCCGCTGATCGGCCCCGCCCCCGGCCTGCGCAATTACTGGCTGGCGGAAGGGTTCAGCTTCGGCATCACGGCTGCGGGCGGCGCCGGGCGCCTGCTCGCCGAGTGGATGGTCGAGGGCGAGACGGCGATCGACGCCTGGGACGTCGATGCGCGCCGCTTCGGCGCCTTCGCCAACAAGCGCTACACCAAGATCAAGAATGAAGAGGCCTACGAGCACATCTTCATCATCCACTACCCCTTCGAGGAGCGGCCGGGCGCGCGGCCCGCGAAGGCGAGCCCCAGCTACGACCGGCAGAAGGCGCTGGGCGCGGTGTTCGGGCAGAAGTTCGGCTGGGAGCGCGCGAACTGGTACGCGCCCAAGGGCATGGAGCCGAAGGAGGTCTATTCCTTCCGCCGCACCAATTTCTTCGAGCCGGTGGGCGAGGAGTGCCGCGCCGTGCGCGAGCGGGTCGGCATCCAGGACCTGACCGGCTTCTCCAAGTTCGAGGTGCGCGGGCCGGGCGCCGAGGCCTTCCTCGACCGGCTCGTCGCGAACCGCCTGCCGAAGAAGGTCGGCCGCATCGCGCTGGCCCATGTGCTGACGCCGCAGGGCGGCGTGCGCAGCGAGTTCACCATCACGCGGCTGGCCGAGGACCGCTTCTACATCATCAGCGCCGCCGCCGCGGAAGCGCATGACTACGACCTGCTCTGGCGCAACGCGCCGCAGGACGGCAGCGTCACGATCGAGGACCTGACGCTGGGTCACGGCGTGCTGGTGCTGTCGGGCCCGCATGCGCGCGACGTGCTGCAGAAGCTGACCGACACGGACCTGTCGAACGCCGCCTTCCCGTGGCTCTCGGGCAAGGACATCCTGGTCGGCTGGGCGCCGGTCCGGGCGCTGCGCGTCAATTTCGTCGGCGAGCTCGGCTGGGAGCTGCATCACCCGCTGGCCTACCAGATCCATCTCTGGGAGAGCCTGATGCAGGCGGGCGCGGAGTTCGACATCCGGCCCTACGGCATCCGCGCGATGGACAGCTTGCGCATCGAGAAGAGCTACAAATATTGGCGCGTCGATCTCTCAACCGAGTACAGCGCGCTCGAAGCGGGCCTGAGCCGCTTCGTGCATCTGAACAAGGGCGAGTTCGTCGGCCGCGAGGCGCTGGTGCGCCAGCAGAGCCAAGGCCTGCCGCGCAACTTCGTCACGCTCGCCTGCGAGGTGAAGGACGCCGATCCGCTCGGCAACGAGCCGATCTGGCAGGGCAAGCGCATGGTCGGGCGCGCCACCTCCGGCGCCTACGGCTACAGCGTGGGCAAGAGCCTCGCCGTGGGCTATGTCGAGCCGGACGTTGCCGCACCCGGAACGAAGCTCGAGATAGAGATCCTCTCCGAGCGCTTCCCCGCGACCGTCATCCCCGAGTCGCCGTGGGATCCCGAGAATGCCCGGCTGCGGGGGTAGGAGTGGCCGGACCCGGCGGGGACCCCACAGGCTCGGGCCTGAGATCGGTTAGCGCGCCTCTTGCTGCGGCGCGCGTCGGGCGTCCTTCTCGTCCGCGGAGGTCACCTCGGCGCCGTCTGCGCGTGAAGCGCGTTCGGTGAGTCTTCCCGCACCGAGGAGATGAAGCGCTGCATGGTCGCATAGTGGTGGCGTGCCGCCCTGCGGACGAGCTCGAAATCGAAGTCCAGATGCTCGACGAGCCGATCCGGATCACACAACGGGAAGTCATAGGCTTGGGCCATTCCCGCGGCGCGTTCATCGACATAGGTCAGGAAGCTTCGCTTGGCTCGACTGAGAAACAGCAGATGCGCATGAAGCCTGCTGCCAAAATGCATATCAATTTCATTGTAGAATCGGATCGCCGCATCCGCATCGGACGGAACGACCACTTGGTACCCCAGCGATCGAGCGTATCGGCGCAGCTTGCGCGCCAATACCCGCTTATCCGGCGTTCGATTGAAGACAGACTTCGCCGCATCGCGCCATCTGAGCTTGCCAGCTTGGTCCTGATGCACCACAAAATATCGAGCGGCACTAGGAAATTTATCTGCGACCACTCGTAGAGTGGTGCTTTCACGCATCCAGAAATCATCCCTCTCAGTTGCCGTCACCGCGATTGAATCTGCCGCCCCCGAAAACTGGAGTCCGGTCAGCAATGGCTCGTCGTAAATGACGACGCAGCCGGTCATCAGCAGCTGATCGCGTATCTCCGGGATCTGCCTTCTCAAATAGTCAGTCGTG
>JAREAF010000657.1 GCA_029240475.1 Rhodospirillales bacterium
TCGCCGGGCTCGCGCCGCGCTTTCAGGGTGTCGAGGCCCGGCCGGACACCCTTATCGCTTTCGTCGAGGGTCTCGCGTCGCGATCCCGCGAGCTCGGGGCGGCGATCGAGCTCGGGACGGACCCTGTCGAGAATCCGTCGCGTCTCGAAGGCTTCGATCACGTCGTGATCGCGACAGGCGCGAGCTATCCGGCGGGACTCGGATGGACGGTTGACACGGCCCTCCGCAGCGGCCTCTTCCGGCGCTCGCCGCTCCGGCCGATCGCGGAACGGGACGACGTTCGCGACTGGTTCTACTACCGGGCGCGGTCAGCGACCGGGGAAACCGTGAAGGCTCGCCTGCCCACCGGCATCTCCGCCGAAACCATCGGCGACGCGCTTGCGCCGGGCAAGGGAGATGCTGCGATCATGTCGGCCTTCCAGGCAGCCTACGCGTCGGAACCTGAGTTCCTGGGTCCAAGCCGGCCGCGTCGTCTTGAGCCCGCCGCTTGAGAGGCGGCAAGCAGAACTTTGCCAGGAGGTTATCGTCGACTGAGTCGAGCGCTCGTCAGCCGGCCGTCCAGCCGCCATCGGCCACGAGGACGGTCCCGGTGCAGAACGACGAATCCTCAGTGGCCAGGAACAGGATCGCCTTGGCGATCTCGATCGGCTGGCCAAGCCGCTCCATCGCCCGGCGCATCTCCAGCCCACGCCTCAGCTCGGCCCGTCCGGTCCGGACAGTATCTTTGTGAAGTACGGCGACTCGATCGTGCCCGGCGCAATGGCATTCACCCGAATGTGCGCCCTGACGTGGTCGATCGCTATGGCGCGTGTCAGCGCGGCGACGGCGCCCTTCGATGCCGCGTAGGCGGCGCGGTCCTTGATCCCGAGATTGGCGACGGCCGAGGCCGTGTTCACGATCACGCCCCCGCCCTGCTTTTCCATGACAGTGCTTGCAGCCGAAGAACACACCCTCGACGTTCACCGCGAACAGCGCGTCCCAATCCGCCTCGGTCGTGTTCACGACGGTGCCGGCGAATCCGTAGCCGGCATTGTTGACCAGGACCTCGAGGCGGCCATACCGCTCGGCTACCCCTTTGATCAGCGCCTCGACTTCGGCCTCCTTGGCGACGTCCACGGTCGCGGCCTCGCTCCGAGCGCTGCTCGCGGCGAGCTCGTCGCACGCGTCCAGCAGCGTCGCCGTCGCGGTCGGCGACTACGACAAGCGCGCCCTCGGCGGCGAAGAGCCTTGCCGCCTCATAGCCGATTCCGGACCCCGCGCCCGTGATGATCGCCACCTTGCCGTTGAGCTTCATGTGCCTCTCGCATGTTTGGGGATGGCCCCTTGCCATCAGTGGGGCTGTATTGTCGAGAAGTGCTGCTCGACCGCAGTCAGCAGCGAACGGCTGACAATCCAGAATGTGTTCGGGTTGTGGGGGGAGGGTCGGTTGGCTACCGAAAGCTCGGAAGCCGGGCGTAAGCAGCCCGGGAGTCGCGAGGAGCATTGAGATGGACGTGCTGGATCACACGAAGCAAGACATCGAGGTATGGCGGGACGGCGTCAACACCCGCATGCGGGTCTCCGCGCTCACCCCCGATGCACATCCACGCTGTCGAGGAGGTCTTGGAAGTGATGAAAGGAAAGGCGGAGATCTTTCTCGGTGAGGAAAGCCGCATCGTCACGGCGGACCAATCGGTCGTGATCCCGGCGGGCGCTCGCCACGGCTTTAAGAACATCGGCAGCGGGATCCTAAAGGTGAGGGCCACCATGGCGGCCTCGATCTTCGAGGCAACCTACGATTCGCGTAGCGAGCTGTCCCGGCGATACAGCCCGTCGTGACGAGCATCAGTTCGGATGAGGTCCGCTTTCAGGCAGTGGCGATATCGCCTTCTATGACCGACTTGGGCGCGAAGCCGACGCTATGTGGCCGCAACTGGAATGACCACTTTCGAGACTGGGCCGTTGAAGGCTACCGTTCGCTCGGCAGGGATCTGAGGATCCCTTCCGCCCGCCTCGCCGGTTGACCCCCGCCGGAATGTCCCATGAGGACCTTCGCCTCGAACTAGGATCGGAAGCCCTGCTGATACCGTGCGGTCATCGCCGTGCTGGTGCTGCTTTCTTCCGCCGTTTGTAGTTTGTGACGACAGACCGGGCCAGCGCGATGACAATCATGGCGGGCTCAGAATCGGACGAGTAACTGTCCCGTGATGCCGTGGTCGTGAGCGCGGTCGCCAAGCTGGCCGTAATAAGCGAGCGTGAGCCTCACCGCGTCGGAGACGCGCCAGTCGACCGCGGGGGAGTCAAGTTGGTGCTTATCATGTCCGAATAACTGCGGCCAGAAAAGCTTCCAGTTCGGCCGTACGAGTGTTCTCAAAAATTTCATCAGGCGTACCCTGTTCCCAAATTCTACCTCCGTGCATGAACACGATTTTGGACGCGGCCGAGCGGGCGAAGCCCATCTCGTGCGTGACGAGGATCATGGTCTTGCCCTCGCCCGCGAGCTTCTCGAGCACCTTGATGACCTCCCCCGTCAGCTCCGGATCGAGAGCTGAGGTAATCTCGTCGAACAGGAGCAAGGCGGGCTGCATGGCGAGGGCCCGGGCGATCGCAACACGTTGCTGCTGCCCTCCCGACAGCCGTGCCGGATATTCGCGGCTCTTGTCGGCGAGCTCGACGGCCGCGAGGGCTTCTCTGGCGAGGCGTGAAGCGATGTCGCGGGGCAGGCCTTTTCCGACCGTGAGCCCGAGTGTGACATTGCGCTCGACCGTTAGGTGCGGAAAGAGGTTGTAGGCTTGAAAGACCACACCGACGTCGCGGTGCAAGGCCCGCAGCGCGGACCGCTCGGGGGTCACCGCTCGACCGTTCACGACGATATCGCCGGAATCGATCGTCTCAAGGCCATTGATGCAGCGCAAAAGCGTGCTCTTTCCGGAGCCCGACCG
>JAREAF010000287.1 GCA_029240475.1 Rhodospirillales bacterium
CGACCGCATTCTCGTCCGGCGAGAGTATTTCGGCGAATCCTTCATGCGGGACTTCCTGCGCATGTCGGCGCCGGAATTCGATCTGCTGTTCGAGGGGGCGGACCAACGGACCCGGCGGAGCTCGCGGTGCTGGATGTTTGGGGCCAGATCTTCGCGCGTGGCCGCGCGCCGGGGGGAGCTGGTCGATCCGATCCGGCGGCACCTCTCCTTCGCACCCTCCTAGGCCGGCGAGCGCAGCAGAACGATCCGCTTGGCTTCCGCATGCAGCGGCACGCGCATGCCGGGCGCGAGCGCAACTCCCGCTGGCGCCCGCAGCAGCAGCTCCAACCCCGAATCCGTCTGCGCCCGCAGGCGCAGATGGGTTCCCTGGAACACCATCTCGCCGAGGGTGGCCTGCCCCAGCCCGATGGCCTCGGCCGGCGGGCGCTCCAGGGCGATATGCTCCGGCCGCAGCGAGAGCGAGACCCGCTCTCCCGGGTCGGCGGTGGCTGCGACCGGCAGCGCGCCGAGGGCCGTGTCGACCAGCACGCCCTCCTCAAGGCGCTGGCGCACGGTGCCGGAGAGGATGTTGCTCTCGCCCATGAATGTCGCTGCGAAGAGCGTCGCGGGTTTCAGATAGACGCGGTCGGGAGGACCCTCATCCTCGATGCGGCCGTGATTCATCACCACCACCCGGTCGGCGATGCTCATCGCCTCCTCCTGGTCGTGCGTGACATGGACGAAGGTCGTGCCGAGCTGCTTCTGCAGCCGCACCAACTCCTCCTGCATTTGCCGGCGCAGCGCCAAGTCGAGCGCGCCCAGGGGCTCGTCGAGCAGCAGCAGCTTTGGCTCGACCGCGATCGCGCGCGCGAGCGCGACGCGCTGCCGCTGCCCGCCCGAGAGCTCGTGGATGCGCCGCCGGCCGAAACCGGTGAGCCCGACGCGCTCCAGCATCGCTTCGGCGCGCCGCCGCCGCTCCTCGGCCGGCACCTTGCGCATGGCCAGGCCGAAGGCGACATTGCCGAGCACGCTCATATGCGGGAACAGGGCATAGTCCTGGAAGACCGTGGCGGTGGGACGGCGCGCGGGCGAGAGATGCGTCACATCCTCGCCGTCCAGAAGCACGCGACCGCCGGTCGGCTCGACGAACCCGCCGAGGACCGAGAGCAGCGTGGTCTTGCCGCTGCCCGAGGGCCCGAGCAGGACCACGAACTCGCCGCGCTGGATCGACAAGTCTATATCCGTGACGGCGACGGTCTCGCCATAGGTCTTCGATACGCCATCCAGCGAGAGGAAGGGCTCAGCCACCTCGCTGCCTCCGGAAGATCAGCAGCTCGGCGGCGAGCAGGGCCGCGACCGAGACCGCGAAGACGAGCGTGCCGACCGCGTTCAGCTCCGGGCTGAGGCCCGAGCGCAGCATGCTCCAGATCACCACCGGCAGCGTCACGTCGAACCGGCTGAGCAGGAAGGCGATGACGAACTCGTCCCAGGAGAGCGTGGCCGAGAGCGCGAAGGCCGCGCCCAGCGAGGGCGCCATGATCGGCACGGTGACCAGCAGGAGCGTCTGCCAAGGTCCCGCCCCGAGATCCTCCGCCGCGCGCTCGTAGGCCACCTGGTGGGCCCCGAGCTGCGCGTAGCAGATGGCGAAGGCGAGCGGCAGGTTGATGACCACATGCCCGATCCCCACCGCCAGCAGGGATTTCTGGATGCCGGCCATGGTGAATGTCATGAGCAGGCCCATGCCGATGATCAGGTAGGACACCGTGATCGGCGCCATCAACGTGAGCTCCGCCAGCCTGTTCCAGCGCGTGCGTCGGCGCGCCAGCCCATAGGCGGCCAGAAACCCGAGGATGGTGGCGAGGAGCGAGGACAGGAGCGCCACCAGGGCCGAGTTCCACAGGGCCTCGGTCAGCCGGCGGTTCTCCAGCGCCTTCTCGTACCAGCGCAGGCTGAAGCCCTTGAAGGGCGGGACCGGCACGAGCCCGTCCTGGAACGAGAACTGCACCAGCAGCACGACGGGCAGGAAGATGAAGATCGCCGCGGCGATCAGGACCAGCGCCGATGCGACGGTGCCGCCACGGAACCTCATACCCGGTCCATGCGCAGATGCCGCGCGAAGAGGAGGTAGGCGAGGGTGACCACCGCCATCAGCACCATGCTCATCGCCGAGGCGAGCGGGAAATCGGCCGTGCGCCCGACCTGCAGCATGATCGCCTGCGGCAAGAGCAGCTCCCTCGAGCCGCCGAGAATCTGCGGCGTCACGTAATCGCCGATCGCCAGCACGAAGGTGAGGAACGCCCCGACGGCCACGCCGGGGAGGCTCAGGGGCATGGTGATGCGCAGGAAGACCTGCAGCGGCGAGGCGCCGAGATCGGCTGCCGCGCGGCGGTAGCTTTCCCGGATCTGCACGAGATTGGCGTAGATGGTCAGGGTCAGCAGCATCGCGAAGAAATGCACGAAGCCGAGCACGGTCGCGCCGCGCGTGTTGCCGAGCCCGACCGGCCCGTCTGCGAGTCCGAGACCCTGCAAGGCGAGGCTGATGATGCCCTTCTCCGACAGCACCAGCAGCCAGCTATAGGAGCGGATCACGTAGGAGGTCCAGAAGGGCAGAACCAGCAGCACCAGCAGCACGCGCTGCCAGCGCGCCGGCACGCGGTAGGCCAGAACATAGGCGATCGGGTAGGCGACCAGGACGCTCAGCACGGTGACGATCAGCGTCACCTCGATCGAGTTCCGCAGCGCCTCGAGGAAAACCCCGCCGCCCTGGGTGAGGAACGTGCCGTAGTTGGCGAAGGTCCAGAGATCGACCGTCTGCCCGCGCTCGCGGCGGGTCAGGCTGACCAGCGCCATGGCCAGCAGCGGCAGGATGAAGAACAGCGCCGTCCAGATCACCGCCGGCGCCGGCGCCCAGGCCAGCAGGCGCGGGGCTGCGCGTGTCGTCATCGGCAGCCCCGCGATCGTCCTCACGCCTGGAGGAACTCGGTCCAGACCTCCAGCATCGCCTTGTTGAGCGTCTCGTCCGGAATGAAATAGGGGTAAGAGTTCTTGATGAAGCCGGGCTGCTCGTTCCAGCGCAGCCGCTGCTTCTCGGCATCGCCGAGCGCGGCCTGCTGATTCGTCGGCATAGCCCAATAGCAGCTCGCGGTCGCCAGGCGCGCCTGGCCGTCGGGGCCGACGATGTACTTCACGAGCTCTGCCGCGAGCTCCTTCTTCTGCGACGCTTCGAAGATTCCGACGCCTTGCATCCAGCGGATGCCGCCCGAATCCGGGAGCACCCAGTCCAGGTTCGGATTCTCCTGCGCAAGGCCGGCCACGACGAACTCGCCGCCGGCGATGATGATGTCGGCAGCGCCCGTGACGAGCGCGTTCTGCACCGTCGGCACGTCGCCGATCACCGAGGCGAGCGGCTTGATCTCCAGCAGCTTTTCGCGGATCGCCGGCAGCTTCTCCGCCGTGATCTGGTCGGGGCGGATGCCCATGCCCAGCGCGACCATCTCCATGGCGGGGATGTAGTAGTCGTAGACCGCGATCCGGCCCTTGTATTTGGGATTCCACATGATGTCCGCGCGCCGGACTTCGGCCTCCTCGACCTTGCTCTTGTCGAAGGCGATGGAGTTGTAGCCGAACTTCTCCGGCACGGCGTAAGTCTTGCCGTCGATCTTGTGCAGCTCGGGGGCATGCAGCTCCGGGAAGATGGAATCCCAGGGCAGCTGAACGTCATCGAGCGGCGCCAGAAGCCCCTGCTCGGCGACGCGCCGGACGTCCACCGAATCCACGACGAACACGTCCCAGTCGCCGGGCTGCGACTGCTCGAGAACTGCCAGCGCCGCGCCGGTCTCCTGATAGTCCTTCACATTGATCCGGACATTGTGCGCCTCCTCGAATGGCTGCAGCAGGGCGGCGTCGGTGTGATCGCACCAGACGAGGATGTTCAGCTCCTGCTCGGCGGCGCGGGAGCGGCGGGGCAGTCCGGCGCCGGCGAGGATCGCGGCTGCGGCTCCGGCGCGCAGGGCCCGCCGGCGGGTGATGGGGGCATTGATGATGCTCGAGCGGCGCATAGCTTCCTCCCATGTTTTCGTGAGAGTGAAGGATGCCGTCCGGCCGCGTCAATTCGCCGGCCGGTATGCCCCGAGGTCGCCAGTCTCAGGTCAAAGCAGGATCGCGGTCCCCAGAGCGGCTGCCGCCAGCCCGAGCACCATAAGGGTCCGAGCCCGCATCCAGCGCGGCAGCTTGAGCCCTTCGCTCAGTTCCGCCGCGACGATTTCCGGCTCCTCGTCGGCCACCCACCACTCCCGGGAGCGGGCGACGGCCGAGCGGTCGCGGGAGCCCGAGGCCATCTCAGTCATGCCTTCCGATCCGGCCGCCTGCTCGAAGGAGTGGAGAACACCTCAACATCAAGTGAGAAACCCCTGATGCGCCTCGATTAGTTGCGTAGCCTTGCGCTCAAATCGACTCAGGAACAGCGACGGAACGAACACTCGGACTTGGCCCGAAAAAGCACCCGAATTAAAGACTGCCCCTGAACCCATACTTTCGTCGGGAGCTAACAACTGATCCTTTAATGAAGTTGCGCCGTCAGTTCGCGCCTGGTGATCAGCTTTGACTGGTCAGAGGGACGAATGCGACCGGCAGGACGGGCTTTTCGCGCACCGCCCCGTCCGGGTCCTTTTCGACCAGGGTCAGCATCTGTCCCAACGGGCCAGCCCCGACCGGAACGACCATACGGCCCACGGGCGCGAGCTGGTCGAGCAAGGCCGGTGGGATCGTCGCGGCGGCGGCCGCCGCGAGAATGCGATCGAACGGGGCGGCCTCCGGCCAGCCGCGGTTGCCATCGCCGTGCTCCAGGTGAAGTCCGCGATAGCCCATGGCCGTCAGCCTCTCGGCCGCGCGGCGGGCGAGCTCGGGGACGATCTCGATGCTGAAGATCTCCGCGCCCAGCTCGGCCAGGATGGCGGTCTGATAGCCGGAACCGGTGCCGATCTCGAGCACGCGCTGGCCCGGCTTCAGGTCCAGCAGATCGGTCATGAGGGCGACGATGTAGGGCTGAGAGATGGTCTGTCCGTAGCCGATCGGCA
>JAREAF010000018.1 GCA_029240475.1 Rhodospirillales bacterium
GATGGCGATAGATCCCGCTCGTGGCCCCGTCCTTCCCGGCACTCTGTCGTCCCTCGTCTGGCCGGGCGTCCTGATCGTCTCCATCGCCGGCTTTTGGGCCACGCTGTCGGCCGGGATCAGCCCGCCGATCGCGCTGTTCGGCGCAACGGTGGCGAACCTGCTGCTGGTGGCGCTGCTGGAAATCCTGCTGCCTTACGAGCGCGAGTGGTCGCTCTGGCGCGACCGGCAGGCTTGGAACGACATCGGACATGCGCTGCTGCTCGAGCCCGGCGCGCGGCTCGGCACTCTGATGCTCACGAAATCGCCGCGCTGGCCGGCGCGTCATTGAGCGAGGGCGGTGCCGGGCTTTGGCCGGAGACCTGGCCCTTGGTTCTCCAGATCGCGCTTGCCGTGCTGATTCTGGATGGCGCCGATTACCTGAAGCATCGGGTCTATCACAATTTCGGCCCGGCCTGGCGCATCCACGCCTTGCACCACAGCATCGATCGGCTGCATGTCCTCAAAGGCGCGCGGCTGCATTTCACCGAGGCGCTCCTGCGGGCGGTGCTGGTGTTCGGCCCAATCGCTCTTCTTGGCGCGCCGCCGCTGGTCCTCCTCTGGCTGGCGGCGTTGATGAACTTCGTCGGCAATCTGGCCCATTCGAACATCGACACAAGGGAGCCGGGCTGGGTGCGCGCGCTGTTCGTGACGCCCGCCGTGCACCGGCTGCATCATGCGATCGATGCCGATCTGGGGCGCAGCAATCTCTCTGCGATCACGCTGCTGTGGGATCATCTGGGCGGCACCTTTCGCCACCCGGACCGGCACCGGCTGGGGCGAGTCGGAATCGCCGAGGATCCCGTTCCGCGCGGGTTCCTGGCGCAGCTTGCTACGCCGGTGACTTGGTCGCGACTCACGCACCGGGGCTAGCAGGAGGGGCGGCGAGCCTCATTCCTCTTCGGCGGCGCCCGCGCTGCAACCCGTCTAGCCGGGTCCTTCCGCGCGGGCGGCGCTTGCCACCCTTCGGCGCGGCCGCCGGGAACTGCGCCGGCGCGCGACCTGCGGCTCAGCGATGATCTCCTGGAGCGTGTAGTAGCGCTTTTCCGCCACCCAGCGGCGATTGTCGATCAGGTCGTCGGAGAGGCCCTTGAGCACCTGGACGATGTCGCGGCGGACCGTGTCGTCGTTGCGATAGTAGTTGTGGGTCGTCTCGCTCGCATCGCCGAGCTCCACATCCTCGGGATCGGTGACCTGCTTCTGCGTGATCACCTTCGAGCAGTTCACCACGGTGACGTTGGCCGGCACCTTCTCGGCCCGGCGCGGGCCGGACTTGCCCAGCCGGTCCGGGTTGCCCTTGGTCCAATCGCTCACATGCAGGACGGCGTCCTGGAAATTGATATAGACCGTGATCCGGCGCGCCAGCGCGGCGAGGCTCCCGAGCTTCTCCGTCTTCTCGAGCGCATTGTCGTCCTCGTCCGCCGCGGCGAGGATGGCCTGGTCGAAGACGATGGTGCGCCCGAGCGCCCCTTCGTCCCGGATATGCTGGAGCGCATAGCGCAGCGCCCAATTTCCCATGCTGTGGGCGAGCAGATGTATGCGGCGGTTGCAGCGGTCTTCCGGCCGCAACCCGCCGACGAAATCGAGAGCCTTGAGGATGGTGCGGCCGATCGCCGGGCCCGACAGCATGGCGTCGATGCGGTCGCTGCGATAGGCGTTCGGCAGGCCGAACAGGACGCCGTCGGACGGCCAGCAGAAGGCGAACAGGTGCAGCTTCTTCGACAGCGGGCCCGAGCCGATGCCGCGATAGAACCGGCTGACGGTCGCGGCGCGGTAGAGGGCGCGCTCGAAGCTGTTCGCGTAGCCGTGGATGAAGAACAGGCAGTCTGCGGGATCGTCGAGCATGTCCTGCCGCAGCCGGTCGAACACCTCCTCGCTGCCGAGCACCTGGGTCTCGGGATCCCCGACATTGCTTTCCGCCGCCACTGTGAAGTCGACATCTCCGCTATCGAGGTCGACCTCGGCGATCCCGAATCGCAGGTTCTGCGGGTCCTCGCCGCAGGCATGATCGAGGAACTCGGTCGGGTCGTCGGGATCGTCGGCGCAGCGGTTCGTGGCGAAATAGACACGGACGGTCATGAGCCGCACTCCTGCGCAAGGGAGGGGACGGCTCAACCTACCGTTTCAACGTCCGGATCCAGACAACTCTTCCGGAGAAGACTAGGCGCGGCGCCGCGCCTGCGCTCCGCCCGCCCCCTGTCCCACCTCGTCGAAGAGCGCGGCGAGCTGCTCCATCACCGCCCCGCCGAGCTGCTCGGCATCGACGATGGTGACCGCGCGGCGGTAATAGCGCGTGACGTCGTGGCCGATGCCGATGGCCAGGAGCTCGACCGGCGAGCGGGTCTCGATCCAGTCGATCACCTCGCGCAGATGCTTCTCGAGGTAGTTGCCGGGATTGACGGAGAGCGTCGAATCATCGACCGGCGCGCCGTCGGAGATCACCATGAGGATGCGCCGCTGCTCGGTGCGGGCGATCAGCCGCTCATGCGCCCAGAGCAGCGCCTCGCCGTCAATATTCTCCTTCAGGATGCCCTCGCGCAGCATCAGCCCGAGATTCTTGCGGCTGCGGCGCCAGGGCGCGTCGGCCGCCTTATAGACGATGTGGCGCAAATCGTTGAGGCGGCCCGGATTGGCGGGCTTTCCGGCGGCGATCCATTTCTCGCGGCTCTGGCCGCCCTTCCACATGCGCGTGGTGAAGCCCAGCACCTCGACCTTGACGCCGCAGCGCTCGAGCGTGCGGGCGAGGATGTCCGCGCTCATCGCCGCCACCGTGATCGGCCGCCCGCGCATGGAGCCGGAATTGTCGATCAGCAGCGTGACCACGGTGTCGCGGAACTCGGTGTCCTTCTCGATCTTGTAGGAGAGCGGGTACATCGGGTTCACGACCACGCGCGAGAGCCGCGCGCTGTCGAGCAGCCCCTCCTCCAGATCGAAGTCCCAGGCGCGGTTCTGCTTGGCGAGCAGCCGGCGCTGCAGCCGGTTGGCGAGCTTGGCGATGACGCCCTGCAGATGGAGCAGCTGCTGGTCCAGGAGCTGCCGCAGCCTGGTCAGCTCGTCGGGGTCGCACAGGGTTTCCGCCTGGATCACCTCGTCGAACTCGCGGGTCAAGGCGTGATAAGGCGGCTCGCCGCGATCGTTGCGCCGGTCGAACTCGGGGCGGCGCGGGCGTCCGGGGCGGGGAGACTCGTCATCGCCGGCGCCTGCGACGGTCTCCGCATCGGCCTCGGCGAGCGCGCCGGATTCATCGCCCTCCTCGCCGGGATCGCCCGGCTGGCCCTGCATGGTGGCCTGCGCTTCGCCGGACTGCTTCTCGCCGCCCTCGCCCTTGGTCTCGTCGGTGTCGTCCTTGTTCTGGTCGCCTTCGCTGTCGCCCTCCTCGTCCGAAGCGTCCGAGGACTCGGCGCCGAGATCGACCTGCAGGTCGGTCAGGAGCTTGCGCACCACCTTGGCGTAGGCCGACTGGTCGTCGGCGACCTTGGCGAGCTGCGAGAGGTCGGAGCGCACGCGCTCGTCGAGGAACGGGCGCCAGAGATCGACCATGCTGCGCGCCTGCGGCGGCGGCGGCTGACCCGTCATCGCCTCGCGGGCGAGGAGGCTCAGCACGTCGGCCAGAGGCGCGTCCTCGCGGTTGCGGATGCGCGCATAGCCGCGCTCGCGCGCGCGCTCGTTCAAGGCGGCGGAGAGATTCACGCCGCATCCGGCCATGCGGCGCGAGCCCAGCGCCTCGACCCGCGCCTGCTCGACGGCGTCGAAAATGTCGCGCGCGGCATCGCCGGTCGGGACCTCGCGCCGGTGCACGCGGTCGTCGTGGTAGCGCAGGCGCAGCGCGAGCGAATCCGCAGAGCCGCGCGTGACCGCCACCTCGTTCATCGCCAGCTCGCGCCCAGGCAGCGGCAGCTTGGCCTCGGTGCCGCTCAACCCGAACTGGTTGGCGCCGAAGCTCGCGGTGAGGTCGTCGCGCTCGGCGATCGCCCGCATCGCGGCGGCGGTCGCCCGCTTGAAGCGCTCGATCGGGGTTTCGCCCTCGGCCATGGTCCTTCGAGCGCGCTCAGACGAGCTGGGCGCGCACCCCGGTTTCCTTCAGCTCGGTGCCGAAGCAACGCTGGTAATATTCGGCGACGATCGACCGCTCCACCTCGTCGCACTTGTTGAGGAAGGTGACGCGGAAGGCGAAGCCGACATCGTTGAAGATCTTCGCGTTCTGCGCCCAGGTCATGACGGTGCGCGGCGACATCACCGTGGAGATGTCGCCGTTGATGAAGCCCGAGCGGGTGAGGTCGGCGAGCGCCACCATCGCGGAGATGGCGCGGCGCCCGTCCTCTGTGTCCCATTCGGGCGCCTTGGCGAGCACGATCCGCACCTCCTCGTCATGCGGCAGGTAGTTCAGGGTCGCGACGATGTTCCAACGGTCCATCTGGCCCTGATTGATCTGCTGGGTGCCGTGATAGAGGCCGGTGGTGTCGCCCAGGCCCACGGTGTTCGCGGTCGCGAACAGGCGGAAGGAGGGATGCGGGCGGATGACGCGATTCTGGTCCAGGAGCGTCAGCTTGCCCTCGACCTCCAGCACGCGCTGGATCACGAACATCACGTCCGGCCGGCCGGCATCATATTCGTCGAACACGAGTGCGGTCGGATGTTGCAGCGCCCAGGGCAAGAGCCCCTCGCGATACTCGGTCACCTGCTTGCCGTCGCGCAGCACGATCGCGTCCTTGCCGATCAGGTCGATGCGGCTGATATGGCTGTCCAGGTTGATGCGGATGCAGGGCCAGTTGAGGCGCGCGGCGACCTGCTCGATATGGGTCGACTTGCCGGTGCCATGATAGCCCTGGATGATGACGCGGCGGTTGTAGGCAAAGCCGGCCAGGATCGCCAGCGTGGTGTCGTGGTCGAAGCGGTAGGCCTCGTCGAGGTCCGGCACATGGTCGCGGGCCTTGGAGAAGGCCGGCACCTGCATGTCGGAATCGATGCCGAAGGTCTGTCGCACCGAGATCGTGATGTCGGGCGTCTCGGGCAGTTTTGCGGTCGCGGTTTCGGATGCCATGAATCGGATGTCCAGCGTTTCCCAGCGAATGACGGGCTTCCTGGCCTTAGCGGCCCGAGCCCTGGGCGGCCTGCTTCAAGGTCGAGTAGGCCTGGTTGATCACCTTGAGCTGCTCCTCCGCGCCCTTGTCGCCGCCATTGGCGTCGGGGTGCAGGCGTTTGACCAGCTCCTTGTAGCGCGCCTTGATCTCGGCGAAGACGGCCGGCGGCTTCATGCCGAGCACCGACAGGGCCTTCTCCTCCGCCGTGCGCGGCCTCCAATGCTCCTCCGCTTCGCGGTTTTCCGCCCGCCGCTCGGAGAACAGCCCGAAGCCGTCGCGGATCGCGTCGAGGGGGTCGCGGGTGCGCTGCGAGCCGAAAGTGCCCAAGGGCCAAGTCGGCCGCTGCCAGACCGTGTCGTAGCGGATATGCGCCTCGATCTGGTCCTGGCTCATGCCCCGGTAATAGTCCCAGGTGCGGTTGTAGTCGCGCACATGGTCCAGGCAGAACACATAGTAGTCGGTGAGGCGATCGCGCGATTTCGGGGCGCGATAGAGTCCCTCGGCCGTGCAGCCGGCTTGATCGCACAGCTTGGCCGTGGCGGGCCCGCCGGCCCGCGGCTGCTCCAGCTCAGGCTCGCGCAGGCGCCGCATCTCCCAAGTATGGGCTCGGCTCCTTAACGAAGCAAGGCACGGGGGCAGCTTTATTGCTCGGACCTGCCCCGCGCACCCCGCAGATCGGCCAGGTTGACAAGCGCCAGGCCAAGGATGATGCCGACGAGCCCCAGACCCAGCGACCAGGTCAGCGGCTCGCCGAGCGACGCCATGGACAGGAGCTGCCCCATGACCGGCACGCCCAGGAATCCGATGGAGGTCGTCAAGGCGGGCAGCGCGCGCATGACGGTGACGGAGGCCCAGTAGCAGAAGGCGGTGGCGATCGGCCCGTTGTAGAAGAGGATCGCGGCCAGCTCGGGCGACCAGTGGACCCGCGGCGTCTCGAACAGGAGCGCCAGCAGAAGCACCGGCGGCGCCGCCGCCACCATCGACCACGGCGCGAGGACCAGCGGGCTCTCGGTCCAGCGATGCCGGCGCGCATGGAGGATCGCCAGCCCCCAGAGGAATGCCGCGAGCAGCAGAAGCCCGTTTCCGAACACCGCCCACGGGTCGGACCAGGGGAAGGCCGCCGGGTTGAAGAGCGCGATGAGCCCCAGCAGGCCGATGGCGAGGCCGGTCAGCTTCATCGGCCCGAGCCGCTCGCCCAGGAGCAGCACCGCGCCGGGCGCGACCCAGAGCGGGTGGGTGTAGGCGAGCAGGGCCGAGCGGCCGGCGGGCACGAACTGCACGGCCACCGTGACAAGGATCAGGAAGAACCCCATCTGGAAGAGGCCGAGGCTGAGGATGACCGGTATGTCGTGACGGGGCGGGAGCCTGAGCTTGCCCATCGCCCCCACCAGGATGAAGAAGGTGGCCCCGCCGAGCAGGATGCGCGCGAAGGCGAACCAGAGTGGCGATATGTAGGTCACGCCGACCTTCATCACCGGCCAGTTCGCGCCCCACAGGATGATGATCGCCACCAGGAGCAGATAGGCGCGCCCCAGCCCGACCACGGCGGCCGTTCGCCGGCCGCCGGCCTCCGGCAGATCGGGCGCGGTTCTGGTCACGGGAGGACGGCTCCTTGAAGTTTCGCGCGGACCCTAGCACCGTCGGCGCGTTCCTCCCACAAGCGTCCCGGAGAGACCATCCATGCGCGTGGCCGACCGCATCCGCTCCAAGCTCGAAGCCGCCTTCTCCCCGGTGCGGCTCTCGGTGATCGACGATTCCGAGCGCCACAAGGGCCATGCCGGCCATCGGCCGGAGGGCGAAACCCATTTCAATGTCGAGATCGTCTCGGCCGCCTTCGCCGGCTTGGGCCGGGTCGAACGGCAGCGCAAGGTCTATGCCGCGCTCGCCGAGGAGCTGGCCGGCCCGGTGCATGCCTTGTCGGTGGCCGCCCGCACCCCCGAGGAGGACCGGGCCTGATCCCGCCCGTCTGCAACTAAGAGAAGTATACAAGAAAGAATTTCCATTTTCCAGTTGCCTTCCTGCGCAGGCTTCCTAGACTGGCGGCCGTGAAGGCGGATGCGTCTCCGCCGGACAAGCGAAACCGACCAGTTGGCTGCCATGCCGCGCTCCACTGCCCTGACCGTCACCCCGCCCGCGCCTGCCGCCACTGAGGGCCGGCGCGACAGCACCCTGCTGAACCGCAACATCTGGGTGGGCCGCCGCCGCACCAGCCTCAGGCTGGAGCCGGCCATGTGGCAGGCTCTCGAGGAGGTGGCCGCTGGCAGCGGCCTGACCATCCACGAGCTCTGCACCCTGATCGAATCGCGGCGGCGAGAGTCGAGCCTGACCGCCTCGGTCCGCGTCTTTCTCCTCTGCTATTACCGGGATGCGATGCTGCAGGGCGGCCAGCCGTCGGGCCGAAGCCTCGTCGATCGCGCGCTACGGGATCAGGCCTAGTCCTTGGCGGCCCATTGCGGCCATTCGCGGCGCACGACCTCGCCCTCCTCGCGCAAGGCGTAACAGGAATTGATCCAGCTCGGCCGTTTGCCGGAGGAGGGAAGCGGCGGATGGTCGGCATTGCGCTTGGCGCGCTCGGAGAAGAGGGTCTGGTAGGCGGGGGTGGCCATCGCCACCAGCAGCTCGCTGATATGCGTGCAGCCCTCGCGGCCGCCCACCGCATCCTTGATCTTCGCGCGCCAGCCCGGCCCGATGACCGCGCCTTCGAGCTTGCCGTAGTTCGGAACGATTTCCGGACAGACGCGGTATGGGCTCGCATCCGTGGATGCCTCGATCTTGTGGACGCGGAGATCGAGATCGATGGTCAGCCGCACGCGCATGTCATGCACGGGCTCGCCGGCCTCGATGCGCCCGCGGTCCCGATTGGGGAAGCCGTAGGTCTTCGCGTCGGTCATCCGCCCTTCGATGTCCCACAGCCCGTCCTCGCGGGCGAAGCCCTCGATGACGATCGTGCGGGTGTGCAATTGCCGGCGCTTCACAGGTTCGGAAAGAGGCATGCTCGTTCGGTCCAGTTCGCTGGTTATTGCGCTTCGGCGATCGCCTCGGCGAGGAGCTTGCGCAACTCGTCGATCTCGACCTCGCGATGCAGGAACGCCCGGCCGATCCCGCGGGCGAGCACGAAACCGATCCGGCCGCCGGAGACCTTCTTGTCCTGGCGCATATGCTGGATCAGCCGGTCGGGGTCCCAGATGCGCTGGGGAAAAGCCTCGAATCCGGTCGGCAGCCCGGCCATGGCGAGGTGCCGGCGGACGCGTTCGGCATCCTCGAGCGGGCTCAGCCCGAGCTGGACGGAGAGGTCGAAGGCCAGGCACATGCCCATGGCCACCGCCTCGCCATGCAGGATCTCGTCGCCATAGCCGCACTCGGCCTCCAGCGCATGGCCGAAGGTGTGGCCGAGATTGAGCAGGGCGCGCTCGCCGCTCTCCTTCTCGTCGCGCGCGACGATGGCGGCCTTGGCCGCGCAGCTCTTGGCCACCGCGCGGCGGCGCGCGGCGCGATCACCGTCGCGAATGGCCGAGGCGTGATCGTCGAGCCAGGCGAAGAACTCCGGGTCGTTGATGAGCCCGTACTTCACCACCTCGGCATAGCCCGCCAGGAACTCGCGGCGCGGCAACGTCGACAGCGCATCGATGTCGGCCAGCACGAGCCGGGGCTGGTGGAAGCTGCCGACGAGATTCTTGCCGTGCCGGGTGTTGATGCCGGTCTTGCCGCCGACGGCGCTGTCCACCTGCGCCAGCAGCGTGGTCGGCAGCTGCACGAATCCGATTCCGCGCAAGAGGATCGAGGCGGCGAACCCCGCAAGGTCGCCGATGACGCCCCCGCCCAGCGCCAGGAGCAAAGAGCCTCGCTCGATGCGCTCGTCGAGCAGCGCATCGAGGAGCCGCTGCAGATGCTCGAAATCCTTGCTGCCCTCGCCCGCCGGCACGATCACCGGGCGCGGCGCGATGCCTTCCCCCTCGAGTGCGCGCTGGAGTGCGAGCAGATGCAGCTCCGCCACGCGGTCGTCGGTCACGACGAAGGCGCGCGGTTCCTTCAGATGCGGCTTGATCAGGCGCCCGGCCTGGCCGAGCAGCCCCTCTCCGACCAGGATCTCATAGCTGCGGTCGCCGAGCGCGACCTCGATGCGCTCGATCACGCGGCAGATCCCCGCGGCTCGGGCTGTTCGATATGCCGGCGCAACGCGGAGATCACCCGCTCCACCGTCACCTCCGGCGGGGAATCGTCGCTGTCCACGGTGACGTCGGCCTCGGCATAGATCGGATAACGGCGGGCGATCAGCTCGGCGAGCTTGGCTTGCGGATCGGGCACGTTGAGCAGCGGACGGGTGCCCCGACGCTGCGTGCGCCGGACCAGGAGGTCGAGATCGGCCCTGAGCCAGACCGAGGTGCCCTTCTCGCGGATCTCGGCGCGCGTGCGCGGATCCATGAAGGCGCCGCCGCCCGTCGCCAGCACATGCTTTGGCCCGTCGAGCAGGCGATGGATCACCCGGCGCTCGCCGTCGCGGAACGCCGCCTCGCCATAGCGGCTGAACAGCTCGGGAATGGAGCAGCCCGCCGCTTCCTCGATCTCCTTGTCGGCATCGCAGAAGGGCAGCCCCAAGACGCTGGCCAGCCTGCGCCCGACGCAGCTCTTGCCGGCCCCCATGAGCCCGACCAGCACGATCGTCTTCGGCACGGCGAGTTTCGTCTGTGTCATAGCCTTCGCCTAAACCCCGCGCAGCTGCGGCGCAAGCCCGCGGCAATTGAAACCGCGGAGCCCCGCCGATAGACTGCGGCCCGCCGACAGCGACCCTAGCATATTTTCCTCGGGCCCGAGGGGGCGGGTCTCGGATGTCGCCGGATCGGCCGAAAGCCAGCCCTCACGAGACTCTCATCCGCAGCCAGGTTGCATGCGCAAGCTGTTCCTCCTCGTCGCCTTGGTCTTGATCGTGCTGTTGTTCGCCGGAGTCCTGTCCCTGGCGTTGTGGGAGCCGGAAGCCCCGCGCGAGCCCATCGAGAAGGTCGTTCCCAATGAGCGGCTGCAGGGCTGAGCGGCCCGCACGCGTTGGACTGGCCGCGGCACTTCTCCTGCACCTCGCTGTTCTTCCCGCGGCCGCCCAAACCGGGGGCCCGACCCCGCTCTTTCCGCCGCCCTCGAGCCAGCCTCCCGCTCCGGACGCACCCGCAGGCACGGCCCCGCCGGGCGGAGCGGCCACGACGGCCCCGGCCCCCGCCGGGATCGAAACCGCGCCGCTTTCAGACATCGTCAATGACGCGGTCGGACCCCTGGAGGGGCCGACCAGCCTGGGCGCCGATCTCTGGCGCGGCACCAGCCGCAGCCTCGCGGAAGCCCTGATCCCGCAGATCCCGGCCATGGAGTCGCCGGCGGCGCGCGCCATGACGCGGCGGCTGCTCCTGACCTCCGCCCAGCCGCCGGAGGGGGCCGGAACGACCGATTTCATCCGACTCAGGGCCGAGCGGCTAAGGGGCCTGGGCTATGCGGGGGACGCCGCCAGCCTCCTTGCGCTGACGCCCTCGGCGAGACTGGATGCGCAAGCCGCCAGCCAGCTCGCGGACGCCCTCCTGCTGGCGGGCGACCTCGACCGCGCCTGCGCCCTCGCCAGCCAGAATGCCGCGCTCGCGACCGCCCCGGCCGGCGAGCGGCTGCAGATCTTCTGCGCCTTGCATGGGGGCGACCGAGACCGTGCCTACTTCCTCTACGACCTCATGCGCGAGCAGGGGCCCGAGGATCCCGCTTTCTCAACCGCACTCGCCATCGCGGACGGCGGGACCGGACTGGCGCTGCCCAAGGACGCGCCGCTGACGCCGCTGCTCCTGGCGATGCTCGGCAAGGGCAACGGGGCGCCGCCCGAGGCCTGGTACCGGTTGGCCGAGCCTGCCCACCTGCCCCGCCTGCTCGCCTTACCCGGATCGGGCGAGGCCCGGGCGGGGGCGGCGGAACGGGCCGCACGGCTCGGCCTCATCGATCCGGCCACTCTGGGCGCCGCCTATCAGGCGCTCGAAATCCCGGCAAAGGAGCTTCAGGCTGCGGCCGCCTCCACGCCCGAAACGCTGCGGCGGCGCGCGACCCTCTACAAGGCGGCGCAGCAGACCGCCGATCCCGGCCTGAAGGCGAGGCTCATCGATCAGGCCCTGAAGCTATCGCCGGCGGACGCGCTGCGCCCGACGGTCGCCCGGCTCCATGCGCCGTTCCTGCGCGCGCTCTCGCCGGCGCCCGATTTGGCGCGCTATGCGCCCGCCTTTGCGCGCGCGCTGTTCCTGGCCGGCGATGCGGAAGCGGCGCGGCGCTGGGTGGCGCTGGCCCGCGCCAATGCCGCCGATCCGGGGATCGCGGCGACGCTTCCGGGGCTCGCCCTGCTCGCCGCGCTGAACGGCGAGAACGAGCCCGCCTGGAATCGCGCCGCCCGCCGGTTCGTGGAGCGGCCGACGCCGACCCCGGAAGGCGCGAGGCTGAGCGCCATCGCCCGCCTGCTTCCGTCCGACGCGGGCGCGGCGACGCCGCAAGCCGCGCCGCCAGCCACCGGCTTCTTCGATCCGGGGCTGGGGCTTGCGCTGCGCAACGCCGCCGCCGCGCGCCGGAAGGGCGAGACAGTGCTGTTCGCGCTGATCGCGCTGGGCGATCGCGGCCCGGGCCTGAGCGACCCCGGCGCGCTCGCCGAGGCGCTGTCCGCCTTGCGCCAGATTGGCCTGGAGGCCGATGCCCGGGCCCTGGCGATCGAGGCCGCGATCGCGAACGGCGCCTGAGCGATGCCCGCGCGCCGAACCGCGTCCAGGCCCGCGCACTCGCGGCATCTGGACGCCTTTCTCGAGATGCTCTCGGCCGAGCGCGGCGCCTCCCTCAACACCATCGACGCCTATGGCCGCGACCTGGAGGATTACGAGGCCTTTCTCCGGCGCGCGGGCGAGGCGCCCGAGCGCGCGCGCGTCGAATCGATCCGCCGGTATCTGGGCCGCATGGCCAAAGCCGGGCTGGCGCCGCGCACCGTGCAGCGGCGGCTGTCGGCCCTGCGCCAGTTCCACCGCTTCCTCGCCGCCGAAGGCGTGCGGCCGGACGATCCCACCCAGCTCATCGACGGCCCCAAGCAGGGCCGGCCACTGCCGAAAATCCTGAGCGAGGCGGAGGTCGACCGGCTCCTCGCTGCCGCGCATGCCAAGGACGGGCTGGCGGGCCTGAGGCTCGCCGCGATGCTGGAGCTGATCTATGCGACGGGCCTGCGCGTCTCCGAGCTGGTGGGGCTGCCGCTCTCCGCCGCCCTGCGCGCCCGCGAGGTCCTGGCCGTGCAGGGCAAGGGCGGCAAGGAGCGGCTGGTGCCCTTGGGAGAGCCAGCCCGCGAGGCCGTCCAGCGCTGGATCGCGGCCCGGCCCGCCTGCCTGGCCGAGGGCGAGAGCTCGCCTTGGCTGTTCCCCTCGCGCGGCGGGCACCTGACCCGCCACCGCTTCGCCCAGGAGCTGAAGGCGCTCGCGGCCGAGGCCGGGATCGACCGGCGCGCCGTGTCTCCGCATGTGCTGCGGCATGCCTTCGCCAGCCATCTCCTCGCGCACGGCGCCGACCTGCGCAGCGTGCAGGAGATGCTCGGCCATGCCGACATCGCCACCACGCAGATCTACACCCATGTGCTCCCGGAGCGGCTGGCCCGGCTGGTCCGCGAGCACCATCCCCTGGCCAAGGGCCGGGCGGGGGCCCGTTCCGGACGTTGACAGGGCTCTCGCCAGCGCTTATTGCGCGGTGTCCCATCCCATCCTAGGCGCTTCACGCCGTCCGGTCAGGAGATCATCCTCATGAGCTTCACCATCATCGAGCCGGCGCCCGCGCGCCTGAACCGCAGCGAGCTGGCCGTGCCCGGCAGCCGGCCCGAGCTGTTCGAGAAGGCGGCGAAGTCGTCCGTCGACGTGCTGTTCCTGGACCTCGAGGACGCGGTCGCGCCGGACGACAAGGAGAAGGCGCGGCGCAACATCATCCAGGCGCTGAACGAGCTCGATTTCGGCAAGAAGACCGTGTCCGTGCGCATCAACGGCCTGGACACCCATTACATGTACCGGGACGTCGTCGACGTGATCGAGCAGGGCGGCGACCGGCTCGACCTCATCATGATCCCGAAGGTCGGCACGGCCGCGGACGTCTATGCCGTCGACATGCTCGTCACGCAGTGCGAGGCGGCGGTCAAGCGCAAGAAGCGGATCGGCTTCGAGCTGATCATCGAGACCGCGCTCGGCATGGCGAATGTCGACGCCATCGCGGCCGCCAGCAAGCGGAACGAATCGCTGCATTTCGGCGTCGCCGACTACGCCGCCTCGACCCGGGCGCGCACGACGAACATCGGCGGGCCGAACGCGCTCTATTCCGTGCTGACGGACAAGGACGATGCCGGCGCGCGCGCGGTGCATTGGGGCGACATGTGGCACTACGCCATCGCGCGCCTGGTGGTCGCGGCCCGAGCCTATGGCCTGAGGCCCATCGACGGTCCGTTCGGCGATTTCTCCGACCCCGACGGCTATAAGGCGCAGGCCTATCGCGCAGCCGTGCTCGGCTGCGAGGGCAAATGGGCGATCCATCCCTCTCAGGTCGCGCTCGCCAACGAGGTGTTCAGCCCGAGCGAGGCCGAGGTCACCAAGGCCAGGCGCATCCTGGAAGCGATGGAGCAGGCCAAGCGCGAGGGCAAGGGCGCCGTCGCACTCGACGGCAGGCTGATCGACATCGCCTCGATCCGCCAGGCCGAGGTCCTCGTGCGCAAGGCCGAGCAGGTGAAGTCGGCCTGACGCTCGGGTCTGGGGGAATCCCGGCAATTTCCGTTCGCCTCGGCGCGGCTTCCATGCTAGCTGGAGGAAGCCGCTTCCGGCCGGAAATGCGGTGAAGGGGGCATGCCGACCTTTCTCGATTTCGAAAAGCCGATTGCCGAGCTGGAAGGCAAGATCGAGGAGCTGCGCCATCTGGCGACCTCGGGCGACATCAACATCGCCGAGGAGGTCTCGCGCCTTCAGGCCAAGGTCGACCGTCTGCTGCGCCAGACCTACGCCAAGCTCACGCCCTGGCAGAAGACGCTGGTGGCCCGCCACCCGGAGCGTCCGCACCTCAAGGACTACATCCAGGAGCTGATCGACGATTTCACCCCGCTCGCCGGCGACCGGCTCTATGCCGACGATGCGGCGATCATCGGCGGCATCGGCCGCTTCCGCGGCTGGTCGGCGATGATCGTCGGCCAGGAGAAGGGCTCGGACACCGAGACCCGCGTCCGGCACAATTTCGGCATGGCCAAGCCGGAGGGCTATCGCAAGGCCCAGCGGCTGATGCATCTGGCGGACCGCTACAAGCTGCCGGTGGTGAGCCTGGTGGACACACCCGGCGCCTATCCCGGCATCGGCGCCGAGGAGCGCGGCCAGGCCGAGGCGATCGCACGCTGCATCGCCACCTGCCTCAAGATCGAAGTGCCGCTGGTCTCGGTGATCATCGGGGAGGGCGGCTCGGGCGGGGCGATCGCGCTCGCCGCCGCGAACACCGTGCTGATGCTGGAGCACGCGGTCTATTCCGTCATCTCGCCCGAGGGCTGCGCCTCGATCCTCTGGCGCAGCGCCGAGCACGCGCAGGACGCCGCCGAGGCGCTGAAGCTCACCGCGGCGGACCTCCTGAAGCTCAAGGTGATCGACGGGATCGTGCCCGAGCCCCTGGGCGGCGCGCACCGCGACCGCGCCGCGGCGATCGATGCGGTGGGCGATGCCGTGGAAGGCGCGCTGGCCCAGCTGCGGAACGGGAGCGACGACTACAAGGCGCACCGGCGTGCCAAGTTCCTGGCGATGGGAAGTCAGATGCCAGAGATCAGATGACAGATGCCAATCCGCCTCTGGCATCTGGCATCTGTCCTCTGACATCTGAAAACTGCAACGCGGCGAGCCGCGCATATAGTCCGCCCGCGCGCACCAGCTCCTCATGGCGCCCGCTCTCCACGATCGCGCCCTGGTCCATGACGAGGATGCGGTCGGCTTTGAG
>JAREAF010000288.1 GCA_029240475.1 Rhodospirillales bacterium
CACGCACTGGCCGGGCGATCCCGCGCGCCCCTTGCGGCGGCTGATGGTGGCGCAGGACACCGGCTCGGCCATCAAAGGCGCGGTGCGCGGCGACTTCTTCTGGGGCACCGGCGAGCCCGCGCTCGCCGAGGCCGGGCGCATGAAGAGCGCCGGGCGCTACTGGTTCCTGTTGCCGACCCGAGTTGTCGAACGAACGGTCGCCGCGAAACAAGATTGACCATGCAATAGCTTCTTAGTACGAGAGCGCATGCACAAGATTTCACGCGCCCTCCCGCTCTTGCTATTGCTCATTTGCTGGTCGTCTCCAATGGCGGCGGCGGAGTCCTATCGCACCGGCCCCGGCTTCATCCTGACCTCGTCGAGCTATTCCTCGTTGCCTGGGTGGGCCGAAGATCGCATTTCGGACCTGTCCGAGGGGCTGAAGAGTGCGTGCGAGCGGATTGTGCAGCGCCGTCCCGAGGAGCTGCTCGGGCCCGAGGGGCTCGCCGGCACCGTTGCCGATTGGAAGAAGCCCTGCGCCGAAATCCTTGCAGCCGTCGGCCAGCAGCAGCCGTTGCGGCGCGCCATCGAGCGCAACCTCGTGCCGATGCAGATCTCCGACGGGGGCAAGCCGGTCGAGGTCGCCGCCCTGGGCGAATTCTCGGTGCCGGGGTCGCGGCAGAGGACCGAGCGCTTCCAGTTTCCGCTCTATAAGAAACCGAACGACCTCGTCTCGGTGCGGACCTCCGACCTCGATTCGAGCCTCCCCACCGCGCTCCTCTTCGGAAAGCTCGAGAACGGCCGGCTGGTGCCCTACCCCACCCGGGGTGAGATCATGAACGGGGCGCTCAACGGCAAGAAGCTGGAGCTCGTGTGGCTTGCCGATCCGATCACGGCCTTGGAGATCGAGCAGCGCCGCGGCGCCCTGATCCAGCTTGCCGAGGGCGGCACCATGCGGGTGCTCGTCACCGGCAATAATGGCCGGCCGGCGCTTCATCTCGGTCGGCTGCTATTCAGCGACAAATACAAGGCCGTGAAGTTCCGCGGCCGCAAGCCGCAGCCCGACACCACCATCGGCGCCGCGATTGAGTGGCTGAAGGAGAATCCGGAAGCGGCGCCCGGCATTCTGGCTCAGAACGAGCGGATCGCCTTCTTCCGCGAGACCACGGGCGCGACGCCGTTCAGCACCTGGGGATTCCCCCTCATCTCCGGGCGCAGCGTGAGCGTCGATGCTCGCTTTCTGCCGGTGGGCGTGCCGATCTGGGTGGATCTCATCGACCGCTCGGGCGGCAACATGACCCGGCTTCTGGTCTCGCACGATTCCGGGGGACAGACTTATCGCGCCCGTAAATTGGAGCTTTACACCGCGGATCGCGCAACGGAGGCCAAGGGGAACGCACGGCTTCTCGTGCCGGAGGCGGCCGTCGCGCGCCTGGAGCCCGTGCGCCCCGTTTCGGTCGACACGAGCGGGGCGAGCTCAAGCAGGACCCGGTAGTTTCGAGAATTTCGCTGGCGCTTTGCACCCGCCAGACTTAGAGAAGGCAAGACCTTGGACTTGGAAGTTCCTCAAGGGCCATGCCTTCGCAGCCCGTTGTCGGTCTCTTCGTCACCTGCCTGGTCGACCTGTTCCGGCCGTCGGTCGGCTTCGCCACGGTGAAGCTGCTGGAGGCGGCGGGCTGCACGGTCGAGGTGCCCGCCGCGCAGACCTGCTGCGGGCAGCCCGCCTACAATTCCGGCGACCGGGAGGATGCGCGGGCGCTGGCCCGCCAGACCATCGATGCGTTCGAGCCCTATGCCCATGTCGTCGCGCCGTCCGGCTCCTGCGCGGGCATGATCTCGCGGCACTATCCGGCGCTGCTGAAGGATGATCCCGCCTATGCGCCCAAGGCCGAGGCGCTGGCCGCGCGCACGCATGAGCTCGTCGCCTTCCTCACGCGCGTGCTCAAGCTGGAGCGCGTGCCCGCGCCGGCGCGCTTCGCGGCCCGCGTGACCTATCACGATTCCTGCTCGGCGCTGCGCGAGCTGGGGCTCGACGCCGAGCCGCGCCGGCTGCTGGCCAGCGTCGAAGGCGTGGAGCTCGTCGAGCTGCCGGACCGCGAATCCTGCTGCGGCTTCGGCGGCACCTTCTGCGTCAAATATCCGGAGATCTCGACGCGCATGGTCGAGGCCAAATGCATGGCCATCGCCGCAACCGGGGCGGACACGGTCTCCTCGGGCGATCTCGGCTGCCTCATGAACATCGCCGGGCGCCTGAAGCGAGAGGGCAAGCCCGTCGAGGCCCGGCACATCGCGGAGATCCTCGCCGGCGCGCGCGAGACGCCAGCGATCGGCGCGGGCCGGGACTGAGCGGCGGGATGCAGGCGACCTCCCGCACCTTCAAGGAGAATGCCCATCGCGCTCTGCGCGATGCGGACCTGCAGGTCGCGCTCGCCAAGATGAAGCAGGGCTTCGTCGAGCGGCGGGCGCTCGCCGCCGCGCGCTTGCCGGAATTCGAGGCGCTGCGCGACCAGGGCCGCGCGATCAAGGACCACACGCTGGCCCATCTCGATTTCTATCTGACGTGCTTCGAGGAGCGCGTGACGGAGGCCGGCGGCCATGTGCATTGGGCGGTGGATGCAGAGGCCGCGCAAGACATCGTTCTGGAGATCTGCCGCAAGGCCGGCGCGCGCACGGTCACCAAGGGCAAGTCGATGATCGGCGAGGAGATCGCCATCAACGAGCATCTGGCGCGCCACGGCATCGAGCCGGTCGAGACGGACTTGGGCGAATACATCATCCAGCTGCGCGACGAGCCGCCGAGCCACCTCATCGCGCCGGCGATCCACGTCACCACCAAGCAGATCGCCGCGAGCTTCCGCAAGGCCCATCGCGACCTCGACCCCGCCCGCGCCCTGGAAGAGCCGCGCACGCTGCTGGCCGAAGCGCGCGGCGCGCTCCGCGACCGCTTCCTCAAGGCCGATGTCGGCATCACCGGCGCCAACTTCCTCATCGCCGAGACCGGCTCGACCGTGATCGTCACCAACGAAGGCAATGGCGACCTGACGCAGACCCTGCCGCGCGTGCATATCGTGCTGGCGAGCCTGGAGAAGCTGGTGCCGACGCTGGAGGACGCCTCCACCATCCTGCGCCTGCTCGCGCGCTCGGCCACGGGCCAGGAGTTCTCGGTCTACACCACCTTCTCCACCGGCCCTCGCCGCGCGCCCGATCTCGATGGGCCGGACGAATTCCACGTCGTGCTGCTCGACAATGGCCGCAGCCGCATGCTCGGAACCGAGTTCCAGGAGATGCTGCGCTGCATCCGCTGCGGCGCCTGTCTGAACCATTGTCCGATCTATCAGTCGGTCGGCGGCCATGCTTATGGCTGGGTCTATACCGGGCCGATGGGCGCGGTGCTGACGCCCGCGCTGATCGGGCTGGAGGAAGCAGGGCATCTGCCGAACGCCTCCACCTTCTGCGGGCGCTGCGAGGCGGTCTGCCCGATGCGCATCCCCCTGCCGAGGATGATGCGCCATTGGCGCGAGCGCGAGTTCGAGCGGCATCTGCAGCCCCAGCGCATGCGCGCGGGCCTGAAGGCCTGGGCTTTCCTCGCGCGCCGTCCGGCGCTCTATCGCCTCGGCGCGCGGATCGCAGCCAAGACGCTCGGCCTCGCCGGACGGCGCAGGGGCGCGTTCCGCACGCTTCCGCTCGCGCAGGGCTGGACCATGAGCCGGGACCTGCCCGCGCCGGAAGGGCCCACCTTCCAGGCGCAGTGGCGCGCGAGGGGCGGTCGGTGAGCGAGGGCCGCAGGACCGTGCTAGCCTCCGTGGCGCGCGCTCTTGGGCGCGACGGGCCCGACCCCGCCATGCGCGCGGAGCTGGAGCAACGGCTCGCGCAGCCCAGGCCCAATCTCATTCCCGGTCGCGCCAATCTCCCGCATTCGCAGCGCGTCGCGCTCTTCGTGGAGATGGCGCGCGAGGCCGCCGCCACCGTCGCGGTCGTGCGCGCGCGCGAAGCCGTGCCCGAGGCCGTCGCCGATTACCTGCGGCGCGAGAACCTGCCGCCCGAGCTCACGATCGCGCCGGACCCGGCGTTGGAGGGGCTGCCCTGGTCATCGCGGCCGCTGCTCTCGGTCCGTTCGGGGCGCGCGCACGGCAGCGAGGCGGTGTCGCTCACCCATGCCTTCGCCGGCATCGCCGAGACCGGCACGCTCCTGTTGCGCTCCGGCCCGGACGCGCCGACCACGCTCAACTTCCTGCCCGACACCAACATCGTCCTCATCGAAGCCGGGCGGATCGTCGGCGCCTATGAGGAAGCCTGGGCGATGCTGCGGGCGTCGGGCGCGATGCCGCGCACGGTCAATTTCATCACCGGTCCGTCGCGCAGCGCGGATATCGAGCAGACGCTGCAACTCGGCGCGCACGGGCCGCGCCGCCTCCACATCCTCCTCCTCGATGCGGGGCCGGCGGCCTAGCCGCGAGGAGCGGGAGCTTTGGCGCAGCGCCATGCGCGACGTCGAGGCGTGGCGCCGGCCGGAGCCCGAGCCCGACGGCCCTGCTCCTTCTCCCCCGGCAGCTTCACCGCCGCAGAAGCGGCGCTCCGGCGCGGGGGCGCCAAAGACCGCTCCCGCAGCCGGCGCACAGCAGCCGGCGCTCGCGCCCGGCGCCGTGATCGGAGTCGATCACCGCCTCGCCGACCGGCTGCGGCGCGGGCGGCTGCCGATCCAGTCGACGCTCGACCTGCACGGCCTCACGCAGAGCGAGGCGCATGCGGCCGTCCAGGGTTTCGTCGCGCGGGCGGCGGAGCGGGGCTTGCGCACCGTGCTCATCGTGACCGGCAAGGGCCGCCGCGACGGCGTCGGCGTGCTCAAATCCGCGCTGCCGCGCTGGCTCAACGAGGCGCCGCTCCGGCCCTTCGTGCTGGCGCTGTCCGAGGCGCGGCCCGAGCATGGCGGGACGGGCGCGCTCTATGTGCTCCTGAAGCGGCGGAGGCGCATGTGACGCCGTTCGGGGCGAAGCTGCGCGAGCTCAGGCGCGAGCGCGGCATCGCGCTGAAAGACATGGCCAAGGGCCTCG
>JAREAF010000289.1 GCA_029240475.1 Rhodospirillales bacterium
GTAAACTGTTGTCGGTATCCAGAGGGGCGGGTGCGGGCATGACGGAACCTTCCAAGAAACGGGACGAGCCCTGGCTGTTCCGCACCTATGCCGGGCATAGTTCGGCGGAGGCGTCCAACCAGCTTTTCCGGGAAAATCTGGCGCGCGGGCAGACCGGCCTTTCCATCGCCTTCGACCTGCCGACCCAGACCGGCTACGACCCGGACCACCCGCTCGCGGCCGGAGAGGTCGGCAAGGTCGGCGTGCCCGTGGCCCATCTGGGCGACATGGAGCGCCTATTGGAGGGCATTCCGCTCGAGCGGATGAACACCTCCATGACCATCAATGCGACCGCGCCGTGGCTGCTGGCGCTCTACATCGCGGCGGCGGAGCGGCGCGGCATCGCCCGTGCGGCGCTCTCCGGCACCACGCAGAACGACATCCTCAAGGAATATCTCTCGCGCGGCACCCACATCTTCCCCCCGGCGCCCTCGCTGAAGCTCACGGCCGACGTGATCGCCTTCACCTGCCGGGAGGTGCCGAAATGGAACCCGGTCAATATCTGCTCCTATCACCTGCAGGAGGCGGGCGCGACGCCGGTCGAGGAGCTGGCCTTCGCCTTGGCCAACGCCATCGCCGTGCTGGACGCGGTCAAGGAGAGCGGCGCCGTGGAGCCGGCCGAGCTGCCGGCGGTGGTCGGCCGGATCAGCTTCTTCGTGAATGCCGGCATGAAGCTGGTCACCGAGATCTGCAAGCTGCGCGCCTTCGGGCAGCTCTGGGACGAGATCGCGCGCGAGCGCTACGGCGTCGCCGAGGAGCGCTTCCGCCGGTTCCGCTACGGCGTGCAGGTGAATTCGCTCGGCCTGACCGAGCAGCAGCCCGAGAACAATGTCTATCGCATCCTGATCGAGATGCTGGCGGTGGTGCTGTCCAAGCGCGGGCGGGCGCGCGCCGTGCAGCTGCCCGCCTGGAACGAGGCGCTCGGACTGCCGCGGCCCTGGGATCAGCAATGGAGCCTCAGAGCCCAGCAGATCGTCGCCTACGAGACCGACATCCTGGAGTTCGAAGACATCTTCGACGGCTCTCCCGTCGTCGAGGCCAAGGTCGACGAGCTGGCCGAAGCCGCGCGCGCCGAGCTCGCGCGAATCGAGGAGATGGGAGGCGCCGTCGCCGCCATCGAGCAAGGCTACATGAAGCGGCGGCTGGTCGAGAGCAATGCCCGGCGGGTCGCCGAGATCGAGAGCGGCGAGCGCAAGATCGTCGGTGTCAACGCCTTCGCCGAGAGCGCGCCCTCGCCCCTGACCGGGGCCGCCGACGGCGGCTTCCTCACCGTGGAGCCCGAGGCCGAGCGCAAGCAGGTCGAGCGGATCGGCGCGTGGCGCGCAGAGCGCGATCGGAGGCGCGCCGAAGCCGCCCTCGATGCGCTCGCCCGCGCAGCGGCATCAGGGGCCAACATCATGGAGCCCTCGATCGCCTGCGCCCATGCGGGCGTCACCACCGGAGAATGGGCGGGCGCCCTGCGCAAGGCCTTCGGCGAGTACCGTGCGCCGACCGGGATCGCGGGCACCGCCGCGGAGCATTCGTCACGATTGCCAGAGCTGCGCCAGCGGGTCGAATCCGCGGCGCGCCGGCTGGGGCGCCGTCCGAAAATCCTGGTCGGCAAGCCGGGGCTCGACGGCCACTCGAACGGGGCCGAGCAGATCGCGGTGCGCGCGCGCGACGCCGGCTTCGAGGTCGTCTATGAGGGCATTCGCCTCACCCCAGCGCGGATCGCAAACTCCGCGCTCGAAGAGGGGGTGCATCTGGTCGGGCTCTCGGTGCTGTCGGGCTCGCACCTGCCGCTGGTGACGGAGGTGGTCCGGCGCATGCGCGAGTGCGGCATCGGCGAGGTGCCCGTGGTCGTGGGCGGGATCGTGCCCGAGGAGGACGCGCAGCGGCTGCGCCAGGCGGGGGTGGCGCGCATCTACACGCCCAAGGACTACGACCTCACCCGCATCATGGGCGAACTGGTGGAGCTGATCGAGGCTCAAGGCCTGCGCCCCTAGCCGCTGGAGCCGTCCCTCAAGGCCGGACGAACCCCAGGCGCGCGGCCAGCGCCACCGCCTCGGCCTGACGGTTGGTGCCGGTCTTCTCTAGGATGCGCTGGATCTGCGTGCGCACGGTGTTCCGCGACACGCAGTTCGCCGCGGCGATCTGGTTGACGCTTCGGCCCGATGTCAGCTCCATCAGCACACGCGCTTCGCTCGGGGACAGCCCGTAGAGCTGGGAGAGCACCTCCCCCTGCGGCCCGGTCCGGCTCTCGGGATCGAGGATGAAGACCGCTGCGCAGGGTCGCTGCAGCGCATCGGCCATCCGCCCTGCGGGAAGCGGCGTGACGAGCAGGCTGAAAGGCCTGCGGCCGGAGCGTTGCGGCACGGCAAGGCTCCCGCCGGCCCCGCCCGCCTTACCGACGGAGCTGTTGGCTGCGCCACGGATCAGTCGACGCAATTCGCAGCCCGCGGCGCCGGTGGCCGCCAGCTGCTTTGCCTGAAGCGAGATGCCGTCCCGCCGGGCAGCCAAGCGCTCCGCCGCCGGGTTGGCGTAAAGGACGCCGCCGCTGGCATCCACGATCACAACCGCCACTGCCAGCGCATCGAGCGCGGAAAAAGCCAGGCGCCCCGCCTGCCGGATCCCCTCGACGCGGTTGCGGAGCTGCAGGGCTCGCTCCAGATGCGGAATGAGCAGCCTCAGCAGTTTCTGCTCCGAGGCGGTGAAGTCCGGCCGACCGCGCGGGCGGTGCAGCCCGAGGATGCAGAGCTGACGGTCATCCACCGGCAGCGCCGTCCCCATGCAATAGAAAAGGCCGAGATGCCGGGCCAAATCGCGATAGAACTCGCTCTCGGCAAAAACGGCGCTCGGCACGACCTCGCTCATCAGCAGCGCCGATCGCAGCGGTTGTTTCACGCCTTCGATGGACCAGAGGTCGCGCTGTGCGTACTGATCGCGATAGGCGTCCAGGTCCTGCTTCGTCCAGCCGAAGGTGTCCAGGCCTTCGAGCTCGCCGGCCCGCTTCGACCAGAGCCAAAGCGTCGAGGACCCCGCCTCGAAGAACCTGGCGAGCCGAGTGGGGAGGGACTGCCACTCATTGGGCTCGACCGCCGCATCATAAAGACTGCCGAGGAGAGCATGGAATTCCGCGCTGCGACCGGCGTCCATGGGAAAGCCCGGCTCTACGGTTGTGCAGGATCGCTGGCTTGCTCGCAGCCAACTTTAGAACCGAACCCTCCAGAAATCGACCGCAACGGGAGCATCATACGAATGGGTCGGGGGCCGTCACGTGCGGCAATTCCCCAAATGACCGCCGCCCAGCCTACGTGCCCCGGGCGCCCGCGGGACGCCTCCCCCACGACAGGGCCCCCGCGCCGCGGGGCGTCCCCGGACCCCCCGACGCGCGCTCTTCACCCTTGAGAACCAGGGCCTGGGGCTCCCCGGTCGGTCGCACGCGCCAAGCACAAATCCAGAAAAGACGCTCTAAATCGATCCTGGGCCGAGCTCGGCACGGCTCGCCGAAAATTAACGTTCCAGTGAAGGGTCTGCAGCCACTCTGGGCCCAAATTCTTGCCCGGGGCCCGTTCAATGCTCGTTCTCCGCGCTGGCGGAATTCTGCTGATGTTCGGAGCGGCGCTGCCGCTGGTGCTGTCGCTCGTCCCCTCGGTGGAGCGGGGCTATTACAAGAACCTCACCGCGCGGGAGTTCTGGAGGCAGCTGAACCACTGGTCGCTGCGCACCGTCGAAAGCCTGGCCGGCGATCCGCAGAGCGGCTTTTTCGGCCAGATTCTCGCCGACATCCTCCACCTGCCGGCCTGGGTCGCGCTGGGCGTGCCCGGGATCGTGCTGCTGTTCGCCTCCTTCCTGCGGAAGGAGTAGCGCGGCATCGGATCCGGCAACTCTTCGCAAAACGCGTACGTTTTCCTATGCTGAAGCGTTCGGCGCCGGAGAACCGGGGCCTCGTGCGCGACTGAAGAGGGGTTCCCCGATGGCTCCGCGTCCAAGCTGGAAGGGGCATTTGCGCCTTTCCCTCGTCTCCTGCCCCGTCCGCCTCTACCCGGCGACCTCGGGAGCGAGCCGGGTGTCCTTCAACCTTTTGCACAAGGACACGATGAACCGCATCAACATGCGGCCGCACGATCCCGATCTAGGCGAGGTGGAACGCGCCGACCTCGTGCGGGGCTACGAGTACGAGAAGGGCCGCTACGTGGTCATGGACCCGGAGGATTTCGACCGGGTCCAGATCGAATCGAGCAAGACCATCGTGGTCGAGCAGTTCGTCGACGAGGACGAGGTCGACCCGCTCTATCTGGAGAGCCCCTATTACCTGGCGCCGGACGGCGACTTCGCCGAGGAGACCTTCGGCGTGATCCGCGAGGCCATGCGGCAGGAGAAGAAGGTGGCGCTCTCGCGCGTGGTCCTGACCAGCCGCGAGCATCTGATCGCCATGGCGGTGCGCGACAAGGGCTTCCTGGTGACGACCTTGCGCACCGCCGACGAGGTGCGCAGCTCTGAGGAGATCTTCGAGGACATCGAGGACGCCAAGCCCGAGAAGGAGATGCTGCAGCTGGCCACACAGCTGATCCGGCAGAAGGCCGGCAAGTTCAATCCCGAGACCTTCCGTGACCGCTACCAGGACGCCCTGATGGAGGTGATCCGGGCGAAGATCAAGGGCGAGACGCCGGTGATCGCCAAGGCGCCGGAGACGGGCCGCGTGATCAACCTGATGGATGCGCTCAAGCGAAGCCTCGCCGAGAGCGGGGGCGAGCCGGCGCGCAAGCCCCCTGCGCGGAGCAAGGCGCGCAAGCCCGCGGCGGAGGCGCCGCGCAAGGCCAAGCGCGCCGGCGGTCGCCGCTAGGCGCCGGACGCGCTACACTTCCGGCAGTTTCAACTCGCCGAGGTTCGGGTCGAGCCGCATGCGCCTTGCCGGCACCGCGGTCGTGATCGTGGGCGGACTTGCGAGCCTGCCGCGCCGGGTGGCGGCGCGTCTGGTGGCCGAGCGCGGCGGACG